>VGIR01000022.1 GCA_016867815.1 candidate division WOR-3 bacterium
CCTGCAATAGCTCCAAGGCATCCTCCTGATCCAGCGAAGCCAGCACCTGCCTGCCTGCCGACCTGACGTTCCGACTTGCAGCCGACGACCATCTCCGGTACTTTCTCACAGCGGTTCTCCTTTCATAACATTCAAACAACCCAGATGCTACCATCCGGGCAGGGGAACCGCTACTGATTTTCAACTAAGACAGGGACATCCTCATCTGCAGCGTCGGCGGGCAATCTGTTGCGGCAGTGGCAGGAGCACGGTTTGGCAGGTATAATCGTCTGAACACGAAAGTGATCGAGTGGCCCAGTGATCCAGTGGTCGAGTGCATGAACCAGATAGGAAGGAGTTCAGAAACCAGATGGCAGCGTGCAGACAGGGTCATCAGTGAGCCAGTGGTCTAGTGGTCGGCAGAAGCTTTTCATCCCAACCCTCTCCTCAGTGAGGAGAGGGGGAGCGAAGCGAGGGTGAGGAGGTTACTGCAGAAGTGGTCGCGTGTAGAGCTATTGCTTGAAGAACGATGAACGAAGAACGACTCCCATGAGACGCGGTGAAGTGATTGAATGCAGGCTGCGGGCGCTGGTAGGAGAGCGCGTGGCCTGGGACTTGCTCGCGCTGGCGGTGTTCACTCTTGCCATGACCGGGGCGCTGCTCATGTTGGTTGTGAGTCTGTTCTGGAGCGGGTGGGTGATGGCGGCGCTGGCTGTTCCTGTCGGTCTGTTGGTGAGGCGGCTGGTGGCAGAGAACCGGTTCTGGAACGTGGCAAGGCTGGTGGAGGAGAGGTTTTCGGAGGTGAGGGGGAAGCTGGTTGCGGGGATGCAGCTCGCCAGATGGGGGCGGCAGGAGTTTAGAGCCCAGAGTCCAGAGTCCAGAATCCAGAATGCGAAGGTGCTCGGCAGGGAAGGGTACTCGGAGGAGATGATTGAGGCCGCGGTGGCAGATGTGGAGAAGGTGTTCGCGCCGCTGCCGCTGGGGCAGTTTGTGGACCGGCGGCGGGCGTTGTGGGCCGGAGTGGCACTCGTGGCCATGGCCGTGTGCATGGCGGCGCTGTTCCGGGCGGCGCCGGCGCGGATGCGTGTCGGTCTCAGCAATGCCTTCAGCTCCGGTGCGGAGGGCATCACGTTTGAAGTCTCGCCCGGCGATACCGCGGTAATGCCGGGCGGGAGTGTTGTACTGAGGGCGCGGGTGTTCCCGGCAGGCGTGTTCAGAGAGGTGCGTCTCATTCGCTCGGGCAGTGAAAGCGACACAAGAGACCTTAGAGTCGAAAGCGACACATGCCGCGTGGTTCTGGCTGCGGGGCACGGCTTCGCGTATCGGTTCCGCGTTCTCAGCCGGTCGTCAGACCCGCACCGAGTACGCGTGCTTGAGCCGCTCACTCTTGAGCGGCTGGTCTTCACTCTTCGTCCGCCGGCTTATTCGGGGCTGCAGGAAACGCGGATGTCAGGGGTGGGGAGAGGTGCGGAGGTCAGCGGGCTGAAGGGAACCGTGGTTGGTATCGAGGGCGAAGCGAACCGGCCGGCGGCCGCTGGTCGTCTCCGGCTGGGTGACGATACGATTGCGGTCACGGTCGACGCGCGGGATTCGAGCCTGTTCCGAGCCGAGTTCACCATCAGGGGCGATGTGGCGGGCGCCATAGAGCTGGCCGATTTCGACTACGGTGTATTGCAGCCGGCAGCGGAGGTGCGGGTGAGAGCCATTGCCGACGAGCCGCCATTCGTCAAGCTCTTCGCGCCGGGACGTGACATCGACCTGCCGGTCTCGATGCAGGTGCTGCTCGGCATCAACAGCCTGGATGACTTCGGACTCGGCGACCTGGTGCTGCACTATGGCAAGGAGCTTGGGAGGGGTGAGGAGGGAGGAGAGTCAAGAGTCCAGAATCCAGAATCCAGAGTCCAGAGTTTGGTCCTGAAGCGGTTGGCGGGGAGGCGTGAGGACACGACGCTCTACGCATGGGATTTGTCCGACGCGGGGCTGCTGCCCGGCGAGGCGATGTGGTACTACGTGTCGGTGACCGACAATGATGGGGTTTCCGGGTCCAAGGTCAGCCGCACCGAGGTGTTCCAGGTTCGCTTCCCGACCATGACCGAGATATACAACGCGGCGGTGCGGCAGACCGAGCGGACGGAGTCCGAACTGGGGCCGATGCAGTCGGAGCAGGCCCAGCTGGGCGAGGAGTTGAGCCGGCTTTCGGACGAAATGAAGAAGAGCCGCGAGCTTTCGTGGGAGGAGAAGCAGGCGCTGGAGAAGGTACTCGGCGGCCAGGAAGGGCTGATGCAGCAGGTGTCGGACCTGAAGCAGGAAGTCTCGGACATGATGAAGGAGCTCTCGCAGGGGATGACCCTTGACCAGCAGACGATGGAACGGATGAACCAGCTCCAGCAGCTCCTCTCCGAACTTCTGCCCCGGGAGCTGCAGCAGTCGCTGGCACAACTGCGGGACAAGCTGGAGCAGCAGTCGCCGGACGTGAAGCGGGCGCTGGAGAAGTTCGAACTCGACCAGGAGAAGATGAAGGAGGCGATTGACCGGGCCCTGGAGCTGCTCAAGAAGATAATGGAGGAGCAGCGGCTCGAGGCCCTGGCCAAGAAGTCGGAGGAGCTGGCCAGGGCGCAAGAGGACTTGACCGACAGGCTGGGCAAGGAGCCGGGTGAGAGTTCAGCGCAGATGGAGCAGAATCTGAAGGAGGCACTCGACAGCCTGCAGCAGGAGATGAAGGACCTTGCCGACTCGATGTCGGAGAAGGAGATCGGCGACTCGCTGTCCGATCTGGCGGAGCAGGCCGAGCAGGACAAGCTGTCCGAGACGGCGCAGGAGCTCGCGAACCAGATGCGGCAGGGCAGCCCCGGGCAGGCGAAGCCGAAGAGCGGCAAGCTCGGACAGAGTCTGCGGAAGATGAGCCAGTCGCTCAACTCGTTGAGCCGGAAGTTGAAGTCGAAGCGGTCGTCAGAGGTAGCGCAGGAACTCGGCAACGCGGCCCGGGACCTGTTGATGGTCTCGCACGAGCAGGAGAAGCTGGAGCAGGCGACGATGGGAATGGCGGACCTGGCCCAGAACGCAGCGCAGGAGATGGGTTTGCAGGCAGCCACGCGAATCGTGGCTGAAAGCGTGGCGAGTCTCAGTTCGCGCAGCCTGAGCGTTGACCCCAGGCTGGGGCAGGAACTGGCCAAGACGATGGCCATGATGGAGCAGGCCGCACAGGGAATGGTGGAGAACCGGTCGGAGATTGCGCAGCCGAGCATGGCGCAGGCCCGGCAGGGCCTCAACCAGACAGTCGAGGCGCTGCTACGGGCGATGGCGCAGGCACAGCAGGGCGGCGGAATGTCGAGCGGCATGGAAGGCCTGATGCAGCAGTTATCGCAGATGACCGGCGAGCAGATGGGCATCAACGCCGGGATGTCCGGGTTCCCGATTCCGATGCCCGGCGGCCTCAGCGGGGAACAGATGGCGGCGTTGAGCCGGGTTCTCGGCAAGCAGCGGGCGCTGCGTGAGCAGCTTCAGCAGTTGCTGCAGGAGCTGGGCGGAACCCAGCCGGGACTCACGTCCAGCCTGGAGGGACTGCTGGACGAGATGAAAGCCGTGGAAAGAGACCTTTCAGAACTGAACGTCAGCCGCGAGCTGATTGAGCGACAGGAGAGCATCCTCTCGCATCTGCTCGATGCCGAGCGCAGCATACGTCAGCAGGGATTCAAGGAGGAGCGGCAGAGTGAATCGGGGAAGGAGTTCGAGCTGCAGCCGCGGCCGCGCCTGCCCGAGGACAAGGGTGAGCGGAACCGGCTGTTGCGCGAGGAGTTGATGCGCGCGCTCAAGCAGGGCTATCCGGCGGAGTACGAGCAGATGATACGCGAGTACTTTCAGAGGCTGCTCAGCGAGTAGGAAATGACGAAGCTCGAAGGACGAATGACGAATCCAGCCCGAAGCCCGAAGGCAGTCCGGGCAGCACTGCTACTGGCCGCGCTTGGACTTGCCGCGGCCAATGCTCAGAGCTACACCAGCGGCGTGATACTGGAACGTGCCGGGCAGTTCGAGCGTGCACTTGAGGAGTACCGGCTGGTTCTGAGCAAGAGCCCGCAGGAGAGACCCGCATACGAAGGGTTCGCGCGGCTTGCCAAACAGCTCGGGCAGCTCGATACACTGGTCGCAGTCAGCCGCAGGCTGGGCAGGCAGTTCCCGGAAGTGTCTGACTACTCGTTCGGGCTCGTCGGTGGCCTGCTGGCGATGAAGCGGACCGCCGATGCCCGGGCCGAGGCCAGGCGGGCAGCGGAGAGGTGGCCCGACAGGCTGGCGCAACTCGCAGAGGTGTTTGCCGGGCACGAGGACTTCGCCCAGGCCATCGAATACTACGAACAGGCGCGCAAGAGGGGTGGAGATGCCTTTTCGATTGCCGATCGACTGCTTGACCTGCGTCTGGCGGCGGGCCAGCCCGGCCCGGCAGCGCGGGAGATGGTGTCAGTCCTCAATTCGTCGCCCCACCTGTTTGATCGCTATCGCCAGAAGCTCTCGGCCCTGGCGGTCCGGGGCGGCGCCGCAGTGACCGGTGAGTTGGAGAAGGTCCAGGACCAGAGAGTGCGGGGCCGCGCGCTGGCTGTGGTCTATCTGGCCATCAAGAAGGACGCCGAAGCGGTGCGGGTGCTCAAGCCAGTACTGACGGTTCAGGAGTTCTACCAGTTCGCACGCGACTGCGAGGCGCAGGGAGCGCTGCGGGCGGCGCTGGCTGTTTACCAGGAACAGAAGGCACACGTAGACGCGGCGCGGGTGCTCAGGCTGATGGGGCGAGTCCGTGAGGCGCAGGCGGAGTTGGTCATGGATGGCGGGGCTGCGGCGCAGTTCGAGCTGGGCGAGCTGTACCGGGACCAACGTGACTACGGAGCGGCTGCCGAGACCTATCAGCGGTTTCTTTCCCGACAGCCGGGCCACGAGCCGGCAGGGTTCGGACTGGCCTCGGCACTCCTCGGCCTTGGCCGCACCGAGCCGGCACGGGCCGCGGCCAGGAAAACCGGCACGCTCTCTGACCGCTTGCTCCTCATCGTGGCGCGTACGTTCTTCTACGAAGGGCAGTTTGATTCGTCCGGCGTCTACGTGGCTGAGCTGGTCAGGCGATTCCCCCAGAGCAGTCTGGCCAACGATGGACTGGAGCTCGCAGCAATGACCGGCAGCGGTGACCGCGCCAGGGAGCTGGCAGGGCTGTTGCTCGCTTACGAAACCGGTGCCGTCGACAGCGGCAAGGTGAAGGCCTTGTCCGAGGGCAACGATCCGGTCGCAGAACAGGCCTGTTTCCTGCTGGCGCGATCCCTGCGTCGCGAGCACAGGCCGAAAGACGCGCTGGCCGTACTGGATCGCTATCGCCAGCGCTTCGGCAGCAGTGCGCTTGCGCCGCGGGCGAGGCTGGAGCAGGCGGTCTTGTATCTTGACGACCTGAAGGACGAAGGGAAGTACCGCGAGACCCTGGAGCAGTTGATAATCGAGTACCCCGGGTCCGCCTACGTTCCGGTCGCCCGCAGCCTTCTTGATGCTACCGCCAGACCCCTCACACCGGAAGGGATCCGCTAGCTGCCCGATTCCGCGCCGGCCCGGGCTTGTCGAAGGACGGTGCATCTTGGATGCTTGCACTCCGGGCCAGAATAGCTACAATCCGAACCTAGGCATGTTGCGAGTGGCATCTGACACCAAAACACGCATTTGCGGCGGATTGGTTGCCGAATCCTCAGGAGAAGAATGACCGAGAGTGACGAGAGCCTGGAAAGCCCGGACGGCATCGCGCCGGAACCAGAAGAGACCGTTGTCCTGGCCGACGTGCTGCACAAGCGCGGTCCGCTTCCCAAGTCGGAACTGCTGAGCACGTTCATTGATGTTCTGCGCGACCTCGAGCGGGCGCACGGGGACGGTTTGCTCCATCGCGATATCAGTCCGCAGAGAATAGTGCTGATCGACGGCGTCTGGAAGCTGGTCGAGTACGGTCTGGACACCGTGGGTACGGTCAGGTACATGTCGCCGGAGCGCTGCCAGGGCAAGCCGACCGACGCGCGCTCCGATATCTACTCCCTGGGAGTCGTCCTCTACCAGGCGGCCACCGGCATCGTTCCTTTTGATGCCGAGATGAAGTTCCAGATCATGGACGCCCACGCCAAGACCCCGCCCCCCTCCCCGCGCGCGGTGAACCCGGAGTTGGCCGAAGAACTCGAGCAGGTCATGCTTCGGGCGCTGGCCAAAGAACCGGAGAGTCGATTCCAGGACGCAACCGATTTCCGGCACGCCCTTGAGGCTCTGCTACCTGAGTCGGACCGGACATTTGATTCCGACCTGGGCCCGATAACGGAAACGGCGGGAGTGGTTGCGGAGGAGATGACCTCTGGGCCGGCCGAGAGGGCGAGCGCCGGAGTTCCCTACACGTCCGCGGCGATAGAGTCGCTGGTAGAGTCGGTGAGTGACTCCCTGGCAGATTCCGGGCACGAACCGAGGCGCATCAGGCTGGCGCCAATCCTGGTGACGCTGGGGACAGTTGTCGTCGTGGTCGTCGGGTTGCTCTTGGTGACAGGAGTCATCGGCGGTCGGAAGGTGCCATTGGTGACGGGCATCAGCCGGGCTGAGGCCGAGAGCACGCTGGGCGCGAGAGGCTTCCGGGCGAAGATCGACTCGGTGAGTGATACACTTCCGGCCGGCATCGTCGTGGCGCAGGTGCCTGGAGCCGGAGAGAACGGCCCTCGTTCCCGGATGGTGGAACTGAGGGTGAGTACAGGCAAAGTGGAGATGCCTTCCCTGGTCGGGCTACCCCTGGCAGACGCCCGCCAGCTGCTGGCAAGACTGGCGCTGACACCGGCCAAAGTGGACTCGCAGTACAGCGACGCGTACACCGCCGGACTCGTCATGTCCAGCAAGCCGAAGGCAGGCACGATGATGGCTCCCCGTACCAGCGTCGGCTTGACAGTCTGCGCCGGACCGGCGACGTGCCCGCAGTGCGAAACGAGGCGGGAGGCCCGCGCGAGGTTCTGCACCAAGTGCGGATTCAAGTTCTAGGTGGGACGTGAGGACGTAGAGGAGTGCAGCGCTTGCCGCGTGTGATTCTGGTCTTGGCCGCGCTGGCGGTCTGCGCCGGTCTTGTCTTCGCGGCAAAGACCTGCCCGAATTGCGGCGTATCCAACAAGGACAGCAACAGGTTCTGCAAGACCTGCGGGGAGGTGCTGCCGGAAGCTTCTTCTCCTCAACCTACGACGCCCCGCGTGTCGGGTTTCGTTTCCGTGGACGGCTCGGTCGTGCGCATCACCTCTCAACCGTCGGGAGCAGCCGTGAGTGTCGACGGTCGGAGCCGGGGCAAGACGCCGCTGCAGTTGACTGACTTGGAGCCCGGGCGGCATTCGATAGAGCTTGCCCGCAGCGGGTATCGGTCGTACAGCGGGGAATTCCGCATTACGGGTAGTTTCGGCTCGATCGTTGTGACCACCGATCCGGTAGGGGCAGAGGTGTTTCTCGACGGCAAGTCAAAGGGTGCCGCCCCGGAGGGAGGCCTGTCCCTGGCAAATGTCCCGTACGGCCGTCGCACCATCACCGCGCGGCTGTACGGGTACAAAGACGCCGTGCAGGTAGTCGACCTGAAGTCGGCCGGGCCAATCGGCGTGACCTGCCGCCTGCTGTACGGCAAGGGTTGGCTGGTGGTCAAGTCGGACCCGCCCGGCGCCGGTCTGTTGGTCAACGACACGTCAGCCGGCCAGACTCCTTTGGTGGCGGAACTGGAGCCGGCAAGGTACGGGCTGAAGTTGATGCGGCGGGGATACTACGACTGGATTGGGGATGCCAACGTCCAATACGCGGAATCTACCATAGTCCGGGCTGTCCTGTACAGGTTGGAGACGCGGAAACTGCCTCTGCTACTGGGGGCGATCGTCGGTATCGGTGGCGGAGCCGTCTCTGCCGTGAAGGGTGAGTCTGAGTACGGCAAGTACCGGGATGCGACTACACAAGCAGATGCAGAGAGATATCACAGGTCAACAGCGGCATGGGATACGCGGCGGAACATAGCCCTGGCGGCAGGCGTCGCCCTGGCCGGGGCGTGGTGGATACTGAAGTGGTAGCCCGGGACAAGCGCGGGGTGCATGGGAGAGGGGACAGGGCCAGGGGCGTTGGAGGTATCCGGACAGCCCTCTTGCTGGTGTTCCTCTTGCCGGGACTGGCTTGCCGGATCTGGGACAACCCGCTTGATCCGGTAGGCAACCAGCCGCCGGCGGTGCCCAGGTCTCCGAGCCCGGCCGATTCCAGTATCCAGACCGACTTGGACCTGGTCCTCTCCTGGCAAAGCTATGACCCCGACAGAGGAGACACGTTGCACTTCGATATCTTCATGGGGACAACATCGCCGCCAGGGCTGGTCCAGTCCGGCTGGAGGCATACGACTTTCCAGCCGACCGATGTTGCCGACTCGACCAGGTACTACTGGCGCGTCACCGCCTACGACAACCACGGTGACAGCACGGTCGGGCCGCTCTGGCAGTTCCAGACCTATGCGGCGCTTGCCGTGACCGCTCCGGATGCCGGCGAGCAGTTGCCGATGCACTCGCAGGACCCGGTCACGTGGACCGGCGGTCCGCCGGGTACAGCCGATTCCACGGTGCTCTCCCTGTCGGTCAACGAAGGTGCTGCGTGGACCCGCCTAGGCAAAACTGCTAGCGCGGGCCGGTTTGCCTGGGAGGTGCCGGCGCCGGCGACCGAGTCGGCCAAGGTGAAGGGCAAGGTCTGTGCGCTGACCGACACCATGACCGGCAGGGGCGGGCGGTTCGAGATCCCCGTTGCCATCACCGATAGCCGCGTCCCCGACCGGCAGGATTGACGTGCCCGGGGCCGGCGGTACAATAGTGAACCGCCGGTCCGACCCGGCACACGACAGAGATACCAATATCGCTCGACAATCACCGTCTGTGGCAGCTCAAACTGGAGGACAGAATGTCTGATGCAGTACGGATCTTCGTGGAGGGCGTGACCGCCAGGAATCCCGGCGAGAAGGAGTTCCATCAGGCGGTCTACGAAGTGACCATGTCGGTCATGCCCTACCTGGAAAAGGCACCCCAGCTTCGGAAGGCGAAGATCCTGGAGAGGATGTGCGAACCGGAACGGGTCATCATGTTCCGCGTACCGTGGGTGGATGACAAGGGCGAGATTCGGGTTAACCGCGGGTACCGCATCGAGATGAACTCGGCCATCGGCCCGTACAAGGGCGGGCTGCGTTTCCACCCGAGCGTGAACCTTGGCATCCTCAAGTTCCTCGCTTTCGAGCAGGTGCTCAAGAACTCGCTCACAACCTTGCCGATGGGCGGCGGCAAGGGCGGCAGTGACTTCGACCCCAAGGGCAAGAGCGATAATGAAGTCATGCACTTCTGCCAGAGCTTCATGACCGAGTTGTACCGGCACATAGGGCCGAACACCGATGTGCCGGCCGGGGATATCGGCGTCGGCGGTCGTGAGATCGGCTATCTGTTCGGCCAGTACAAGCGGCTTGCCAACGAGTTCACAGGTGTTCTGACCGGCAAAGGCGTGGATTGGGGCGGCAGTTGCATGAGGCCGGAGGCGACCGGCTATGGGGTGGTCTATTTCGCGCAGGAGATGCTTGCGACCCGCAGCGATTCGATGAAGGGCAAGAACTGCCTCGTTTCCGGATCGGGCAACGTGGCCCAGTATACCGTCGAGAAGGTCAACCAGCTCGGCGGCAAGGTCGTCACGATGTCCGATTCGGCGGGCTACATCTACGACGAAGCCGGAATCACCGCCGAGAAGCTCGCGTACGTGATGGAGCTCAAGAATGTGAAGCGCGGCCGCATCGGCGAGTACGCCTCCAAGTTCGCGGGCTCGGTCTACACGCCGGTCGATCCCAAGCTCGACTACAACCCGCTTTGGGACCACAATGCCGACTGTGCGTTCCCGTGCGCGACCCAGAACGAAATCAACGGCAAGGACGCCGCGAACCTCATCAAGAACGGCGTCTTCGTCGTCTCCGAGGGTGCCAACATGCCGTCGACGCCGGAGGCGATCAAGCTGTATCTGGACAGGAAGATGCTGTACGGCCCCAGCAAAGCGGCGAACTCCGGAGGGGTTGCGGTCTCCGGGCTGGAGATGTCCCAGAACCGACTCGGACTTCACTGGGCGTGTGAAGACGTGGATGGGCGGCTGCGGGATATAATGAGGTCAGTGCACCAGCAGTGCGTCCGGTTCGGCCGCGTGGACGACGCGTACACCAACTATCTGGACGGCGCCAACATCGCGGGATTCGCCCGCGTTGCCGACGCGATGCTGGCACAGGGAGTGGTCTAGCCGTCGGGTTAATGTCGCGGATCTTGCGGGGAGACAGGTGGTCTGGCGCAGTCTTGGCTGGTTGACAACCGGGATGCCGCCGCTATACTTCCCGTCCGCTTCTACAGAAAGTAATCGCAGTGGATACCCGGCGCGATCTGGTCGGCGAGCACGGCAACCGCGGGCCGTGCGGTATGCGTGTTGTGGACCGTCCGATCCGGCCAGGGTTGACAATACGGTCGCTACTAGAACGGAGGATTATTGATGGACGTTGGCAAGATAATCGATAAGTACGGCAGCAGGAGGCGCTTCCTGATCGCCATTCTTCAGGACATCCAGGAGCAGGAGCGCTACCTGCCGAAGGAGGCCCTGCGTCAGGTCTCACTGCGACTGGGCATGCCACTGGTCGACGTGTACGGCGTCGCCACATTCTACTCGGCCTTCAGTCTCGAACCGAGAGGAAGACACGAGGTTACCGTTTGCCTGGGCACGGCCTGTCACGTGCGTGGCAGCCATCGCATCCTGGAGGAGTTCGAGCGGCAGATTGGCGTCGAGGCAGGACACACCACCAAAGACGGGGAGTTCACGCTCGAGTCGGTGAACTGCCTCGGGTGCTGTGCCATCGGTCCCGTCGTCGTCGTCGACAAGGTTTATCATGGCGAGATGACCTCGAACCGAGTCAAGACGCTAATCAGTCAATGCCGCAAGGCACAAAAGGTCGAAGCATCATGAGCAAGCTTAAGTCGACGACAGAACTGAAGAGCCTTCAGGAGAAACTCGGCAAGACGCAACACCGTGACCGGCCGACTATCGTCGTTTCCTCAGGTACGTGCGGACGGTCGCGCGGCTCGAGCCAGGTCTACGCGGCCTTCGAGGCCGGCATCAAGGATCGCGGCCTTGCGGACAAGGTGAACCTGCGCGACAGCGGTTGTCACGGGTTCTGTCAGGCTGAACCGAACGTGGTCGTGTATCCAGGAGAGGTCTTCTACGCCAACTTGAAGCCGGAAGATGCGGCCACAATCCTCGATGAAACCGTCGGCAAGGGCCAGGTTGTTGACCGCTTGCTCTATGCAGACCCGGGCAGCGGCAAGAAGGCGGCTAAGCTCGGCGACGTACCGTTCTACACGAAGCAGAAGCGCCTTATCTCGGGCCGCAACATACTACTGGACCCGACGCGAATCGAGGACTATCTGGCGATCGGCGGCTATTCCGGGCTGGCGAAGGCGCTGAGCATGGAACCGAAGGCCGTGACCGAGGAGGTTGTGAAGTCCGGTCTTCGCGGCCGCGGCGGAGGTGGGTTCCCCACCGGGCTCAAATGGCAGCGGCTGGGGCAGGGCACGCCCAAGTACGTCATCTGCAACGCGGACGAAGGAGACCCGGGCGCCTACATGGACCGGGGACTGCTCGAGGGCAATCCCCACAGCGTACTCGAAGGTATGGTCATCGGTGCCTTCGCGGTCGGCGCGACAGAAGGTGTGATGTACGTACGGACCGAGTATCCGCTCGCCGTGACCAACGTGACCCGGGCGATAGAGCAGGCGCGGGAACTCGGGCTTCTGGGCGAAAACATCCTGGGCAGCGGTTTCAGCTTCGACATCACCATCGCCCGCGGTGCGGGCGCGTTCGTCTGCGGCGAGGAGACGGCGTTGATCGCCTCCATCGAAGGCCGGATCGGGGAGCCGCGCCAGCGGCCGCCCTATCCAAGCGAGAAGGGTCTCTGGGGTAAGCCGACGATTGTGAACAACGTCGAAACCTGGGCCAGCGTGCCGATTGTTGTCGAACACGGCGGCGAGAAGTTCGCGTCCATCGGCACCAAGGGCAGCAAGGGCACGAAGATCTTCTCGCTGGTCGGCAAGGTCAACAACACCGGGTTGGTTGAGGTGCCGATGGGCACTACACTGCGGGAGGTGATCTTCGACACCGGCGGAGGGATCCCGGATGGACGCAAGTTCAAGGCGGTACAGATCGGCGGTCCGTCGGGCGGCTGCCTGCCGGCGGACAAACTGGACCTGCCGGTGGACTACGAGAGCCTGACCGCTGCAGGCGCGATGATGGGTTCGGGCGGCATGATCGTCATGGACGAGACCACGTGCATGGTGGACATCGCGAAGTACTTCCTCAACTTCCTTCAGGAAGAGTCGTGCGGCAAGTGCTTCTCGTGCCGCGAAGGCACACAGCGGATGTACGAAGTCGTGGACCGCATCACCCAAGGTAATGGGCGTGCGGATGATCTCGCTCTGCTCGAGGAGCTGGCCACAATGGTCAAGGACGCCTCGATGTGCGGACTCGGGCGGACCGCCGGGAATCCGGTGCTGTCCACGCTTGCGAACTTCCGCGGCGAGTACGAGGCTCACGTTCTGGAGAAGAAGTGTCCTGCCGGCGTGTGCAAGGCACTGATTCACTATCGGATTCTCGTGGACAAGTGCACGGGTTGCATGGCGTGTGCCAAAGCCTGTCCGCAGAAGGTGATCAGTGGCGAGAAGAAGCAGCCCCACCGGATCGATCAGAGCGGCTGCATCAAGTGCGGCATCTGCAAGGACTCCTGCAAGTTCGACGCAGTAGTCGTTGAGTAGGGAGCAAACAATGCCCATAGTAGAAATCAACGGAGTCTCGATTGAACTCGAGAAAGGAACGACGGTTCTCGAGGCCGCGAAGTTCCTCGGGGTCAACATCCCGACTCTCTGCCATGACGACGGGCTGACCGCGTACGGCGCGTGCAGGCTGTGCGTGGTCGAGGTCGAGTCAGGCGGAAGGACGCAGGTCGTTTCGGCCTGTACCTACCCGATCGAGGATGGTCTCAAGGTGCGGACCCACTCTCGGCGAATCATGGGTATTCGCCGACTGCTTATCGAGATGTACCTGGCGACGTGTCCGTCGTCAAAGACCATCCAGGACATCGCCTCAAAGTGGGGCGTCAGTCAGTGCCGACTCAAAGTGAAGCACGAAGACTGCGTTCTGTGCGGGTTGTGCGTGCGGATGTGCGCCCAGCAGATGGCCGCCAAGGCGATCGGATTCGTCGGCCGCGGTCGGAAGCGACGTATAACGACGCCGTTTGACGAGCGGTCGGAGGTGTGCCGTCTCTGCGGTGCCTGCATGTACATCTGCCCGGTCTGTCAGGCCCGGTGCCAGGGGCCCCAGGAGGAATCGGCGGTCTGTAGCGCCTGTGTGGCGTGTGAGCCGCCGTGCCTGGTTCCGTTCGACGACATGAAGTGTTACATGGACCCCTGCGCCTGGTGCGAGCAGGAGACCAAGACCAAGCTGTTAGCAGAAGCCAAAACCAAGCAATAAGGAGGATTTCCTTGGGTACTCTTACCAGACTCAATGCCTCGGCCGCAACCCTAACAAAGAACCGGACCGAGGAGTCCCGCACCCACCTGAGCGGGATGTGCGTTACCTGCGTCGACGGGTGTGTCGGTATGTGCGAAATCGGCAAGTCCGCCTATCGCGGACACGAGTGCATCTACCCGCAGCCGTTCGGCATCATCACCGCGGCGTCCGAGAAGGACTACCCGGTTGACTATTCGCACTTCACGATTCTCGGAACCGCGGTCGGCGCGCATGGTATCGAGGCCAGTTCGGACAAGGCGGTCTTCCCGAACGTGGTTCTCGAACAGAAGTTCGGGCATGACAAGGGCATCAAGGTCAAGTTGCCGATTGCCATCGGCGGCATGGGCTCGACCAATGTGGCCGCGATCAACTGGGAAGGTCTGGCCGGCGGCGCCGCCATCTCGGGCGTAATCCTGACCGTGGGCGAGAACGTCTGCGGCATGGACCCGAAGTCCGAGATCAAGAACGGCCGGGTTGTGAGCTCCCCGGAGTTGAAGCGGAGAGTCGACCTGTTCCGCAAGTGGCAGCGCGACGGGTACGGCGAGGTCGTGGTCCAGTCCAATGTTGAGGATACCACGCTCGGTACTCTCGAGTATGCAATCGAGAAGCTCGGGGTCAGGATCGTTGAGCTGAAGTGGGGACAGGGCGCCAAGGACATCGGCGGCGAAGTCAAGATCAAGGATCTCAAGAAGGCCCAGATGCTCTACGAGCGGGGCTACGTGGTGTTGCCCAATCCCACCGACCCGGACGTCATCAAGGCCTTCGAGAGTGGGTCGTTCAAAGAGTTCGAGCGGCACTCCCGCGTCGGGATGGTCACGGAGCAGTCGTTCATGGAGCGCGTGGCCCAGCTCCGCAAGGCCGGAGCCAAGTACGTGTTCCTGAAGACCGGAGCTTACCGGCCGGCCGACCTGGCCCGGGCCGTGAAGTTCGCATCCAAGGCCAAGCTGGACATGCTCACCGTGGACGGCGCCGGCGGCGGTACCGGAATGAGCCCGTGGCGGATGATGAACGAGTGGGGTGTTCCGCCAGTTGAGCTCCATTCGCTTCTCTATCAGTACTGCGCTGCGCTGGCTCAGAAGGGAGAGCATATCCCGATGATTGCGCCGGCCGGCGGGTTCACCTTCGAGGACCATATGTTCAAAGCACTGGCGTTGTGCGCGCCGTACGCCGGCATGGTTGCGATGGCCCGCGGGCCGCTTTGCGCGGCAATGGTGGGCAAGACCATCGGCATCAAAGTCCAGCAGGGCGACATCCCGGTGTATATCGAGCGCTTCGGCAACACGGCCAAGGAGATCTTCGTCACCACGCCGGAGTTGCGCAAGCACTACGGAGCGGACTTCGACGCGCTGCCAACCGGAGCCATCGGCGTGTACACCTACTTCGAGCGTCTGGCCCAGGGGCTAAGGCAGCTCATGGCTGGTGAGCGCAAGTTCAACCTGAGTGTGATGAGCCGGGATGACATTGCGTCGCTCACTCCCGAGTGCGCGAAGGTCTCTGGCATCCCGCATATCATGGACGTCGACAAGGCGGAGTCCGAGGCCATCATCAACGGCTAGCCGGGCGCTATGGTCACCGCGAACATCGCCGGCTTCGTCAAAGTCGCCGACTCGATGCTCGACCAGAGCGTAGTCTAAGACCCGGTTCCGAGTTCAAACATAGAGCGGGAGTCCTTCGGGACTCCCGCTTCGCTGTCGTGCCCTCCTGTTACTCCGTTGGTTCCTGCGGTGGCGAAGCCGCACGTAGGCCTCACCAGCGGAGTCGAGGAATCTCGTCCAAACGAGACCACTCCACAGGTGTTGGGGTGACACACGAAGTCATACCGGATGCAGGGTCGTGCCCCTGCCTTGACTGTGTCGCCGGGGGCTAGATACTTAGCAGGATGCAACTCGCCTACACCGTCCACGCGCGGGACATGCTCGCAGAGCGCGCGATACCCGACGAGTGGGTTGTTCGGGCGGTAGAATCGCCGTTGCGGACTGAGAGCCACGACGACGGCACGACTCACTACCTGAGCAACGTGCCAGAGCGCAGTGGCCGCATTCTGCGTGTTGTCGTTAGCGCGAAGGCCAGCCCACCTATTGTGGTGACGGTCTTCTTTGACCGTCGCCTGAGGAGATAATCATGAGATTGAAGGTAGACAAAGAGAGTGACGCCCTGTACTTGCGACTCGATGAGGCTGCGGTAGTGGAATCTGAGGAAGTCCAGCCGGGCATAGTCCTGGACTACGACGCGGCCGGCAACATGGTCGGCGTCGAGATCCTCAACCTCAGCAAGCGCGTGGCGCCCGAGCGTCTCCGCGTCCTGCAACTGGAAACGGTGTAGGTCGCCGACTCGATGCTCGACCAGGGCGTAGTCTAAGTCCGAGTCCAACCATCAGGCGGGAGTCCTTCGGGACTTCCGCTTTGTGTTGTCTGCTGTACCTGAGGTTCCGAACATCACCGGGCGTGCGCTCTGTCCAGCAGCTCTCCCAACTATTCTCCGAACAGCTCTCCGAATTGCCATCCGGGCTGCTCTCCGGTCTGCTTCCTGAGCGATTCGCCGGACAATCTGCGGAGCTTCCTGCGGGCCAACATTCCCCGCAGCTTTCCCTGTAGCTCGTCGAGTTCTCCTCCGGATAGCCCGCCCGGTAGCTGACCGAACAACCGCCCAGGTAGCTCTCCAGATTCCTCTCCGGACAGCCGGTAGAGCAGTCATCCGAACTGCCTTCCGGGCAGCTTGGAGGACAACCAGCAGAATAGCCTGGGGGGCGACGTAGGGGAGGAAGCAGAATGACGAATAACTAATTGCTAATTAACAACTTGGGACATTTCTGGGTCTTGCTGGAGGAGGACATATAGGAAACTGGGCGTCAGCAACCCGCCTCAAATGAGTCATCCAAATCCACCCCACTTCCAAAGGAAGTAGGGAAGCGCCAGCGGCTGCCGCGCAAGCAAGGTGCGAGGCACCATGCAGTCGCCTGACATCGCCCTGTTCGCCGAGATGGATCGCAAAGGCGAACTCGACTGAACGCGGACCGCGCCGAGCCTGCCCGTGTTTGCCCCGGCCTTGACTGGCCAGCCGCTCCGGCTACGATTCGGCTGAGATGCTCCGCATCCTGTTCCTGGCCATCCTTGTCTTGTCTGCCTGCAGCTCCCCGGCTCCGGTGGAGGTCCGGCTTCTGTGGCAGCGCAACTACGAGCTTGTCTCCCCTGCGGACATGGACGGCGACTCCTCGGATGAATTCATGTGCCTGCAGGAGGGAGGCCTGCTGGACTGCCTCAGCCAGGACATAAGGCGCTGCGTCCTGGGCACGACCTATGCGAACATCGAGGGATGCAGCACGGGGATAACTAGGATGGGTGGAAGCCGGTCAGCCGGGACTTGGTACGCTTTCGTGCGACGAGACTCGCAACTCCTGTTCAGCTCGCCGGCCAAGCGGGACCTCTTCGTCGCCTGCGGCCGAGACTCACTGCCAGGGTCGGTATGGGACGGCGGGGCATCCGACGTATTCGTAGCCGACCTGAACGAAGATCAGAAGCTCGAAGCCATCGTCATCGTCTACAGCAATGCGGATGCTCGTCCGCGCGGCGTGTACGTGCTGGACTATGCCACCGGACGCAAGATCTGGGAGTACGCTACTGGACCGCCTCTGCTGATGCCTATCGTGGAAGACATAGACGGCGACTCGCATCTGGAGTTTCTGTCCGGGTCCCGAGCATGCGGAAATGGCGGTGTCGCCAACGGGACCTCCGATGAAAGCTCCTACGTGTTTCTAGTCAGTGACAGCGGAAGGACCAAGTGGGTAACACCGGTCGGACGATACTCGTCGGCAGTTCAAGCGGCACATTGGGCATCGGAGCGAGAACGCAGACCGCAAGTCGTCGCATATGAAGTGGGAAACATCGCCGGAGGCAGGGCCGGTGACAGCGTGTTCATTCTCGATGCTCGTGACGGCTCCATCATCATGCGCCGGCAATTCGGTCAGTTCAACAACTGTGGCTCGGTTGCCTACTGCTTGAACGGACGCACGCGGCTTGCTCTTGCGGGCTCGGACGAGACACTGCGGGTCCTGGACGACTCTCTTGCGGTTGAGTCCAAGACGCACGTGCCGGGCGGCATCAATGGGCTCCTCGCGGGCAGGTTCAGTGGAGTTCGTGGGATTGAGTGGGCGGTCATGACCAACGACGGTCGGCTACTTCTCGTCGACGGCGCGCTCAGGACTCTGAATCGCACCGCTGAGGCTACCAGCAACGTCCTCGGTGACCTTTACACGGTCAGGAGTGGGCACAAGCATCGCCTGCTGGTCCGCAGGGCGGTCGGCGACCAGCTTCCATGGCTGCTGTTCGACTTCAGCCCAACGCCGCTCATGAGGCAGGGCGTGCCACTGGGGCTGGTCATCTCGCTGGGCACGGTGTTGCTGCTTGGATTCACCACTGCCATCGTCGCACTACGCTCTCGCCAGACCCGTGACACACGGACTCTCATACGTGGTCTGACCGGGCAGGCGGGTGTCGTGGAGATCAACCGCAGGGGTATCGTCAGGCACGTCAACCCAAAGGGGCGTGACTTGCTCAAGCTGGCCGGAGCTTCAGATTCGGCCCCGTTCGCGGGAGCGCTCTCACCGCTGGGCGGTACCGCACGGGATGCGTCCGAGCCCCGCGAGCTGCCGCTGTCGTTGCCGAGTGGACAGACAGTCCTGGCGCGTGTGACGCCGGTGAAGTCAGGCACACTGCTCACGCTCGAAGACATCTCCGCGGTCGAGTACATGAAGCGTGTGACGTCCTGGGCTCCGGTCGCCCAGAAACTCGCACACGACATCAAGAACCCGCTCAGTACCATCAGGCTCAAAGCTCAGCAGATGGAGGAGGATGGCGTCACCGATGCCAGGGCAATTCAAGAGGAAGTGGACCGCCTCAGCCGGATGGCGGATGGCTTCGCCCGGCTGGCTCGTTTCGAGCCACTAAAGCTGGAGCCAAAGGACGTCAATGCGCTGGTGCGGCGCGTGGTAGAAGAGCAGAACCTGAGCCTGCGTCCGGTCCTGACAGTGAGGCTGGACCTGCAGACTGGTTTGCCGTCACTGAACATGGACGAGGAGCAGATGGCCCGGGCGCTGACGAACCTCGTTACAAACGCGGTCGCCGCCATGCCCGACGAGGGCACGCTGACGATTCGCACTCTGATCTTGGATGATGGAGCCCGCGTCGCACTTGAGGTCGCAGACACCGGTCCGGGTATTCCCGAGGAGTACCTCGCCAAGCTGTTCCAACCTTTCTTCACCCGCAAGCCGGGTGGGACCGGACTTGGGCTTTCCATTGTACGCAAGGTGGTTGAGGACCACCGCGGGACCATCGAGGTCGAGAGCGAATTGGGCAAAGGGAGCACATTCTCCATCGTGTTGCCCGCAGGCAAGACGACTGGCATGAGGAGTGCATAGCCGTTGGCTGACGTGAAGAAGCCGCTTGTCTACGTGGTCGACGATGACACCCGCCTGGCTGAGACGTTGTGTGGCATTCTGGCCAAAGAGGATTACGAGACGCAGGCGCTCCACAGTGGTCTGGGTGCGGTCGCAGCCGCAAGGGAACGTCGTCCCGACGCGATGCTGCTTGACCTGATGCTTCCGGATATCGATGGCATTGAGGTCATCAAACGGGTGCAGGCAATTGCGCCCGGGCTCCCGATTGTCATGCTCTCGGGTCAGGGCAGCATCAAGGCCGCACTGGAGGCAACTCGGCTCGGCGCGTACGACTTCCTAGAGAAGCCGCCGGACGCCAACCGAATTCGCCTCACCGTCGCCAACGCGCTGGCGCGAGGCCGGTTGGAGCGTCACGTTGAGAGGTTGCAGGGCGAGCTGGCGGACCGCTATCAGATGGTGGGCGCGTCGCCGGCACTGCAACGGGTGAAAGACTTGATTGCCCGGGCCGCGCCGACCAGCGCAAGCGTGCTCATCACTGGTGAGAGTGGTGCAGGCAAGGAACTGGTTGCGCGAGCTCTGCATGCACAGAGTCCACGGGCAAGTGAAGCGTGCGTCGCCTTGAACTGCGCCGCGATTCCGAAGGAGCTGATCGAAAGCGAGCTGTTCGGCCACGAGAAGGGCGCCTTCACCGGTGCAGTTGCCCAGCGCAAGGGCAGGCTGGAGGAAGCGGAGAGCGGCACGCTCTTTCTCGATGAGATAGGCGACATGCCTTTGAACGCACAGGCCAAGCTGCTCCGGTTCCTGGAGGAATCTGAGATACAGCGAGTCGGCGGATCTGATACGCTCAAGCTCGATGTCCGCGTCATCGCCGCCACCAACAAGAACCTGCCGGAGAACGTGGGGCGGGGGACGTTCAGAGATGATCTCTTCCATCGACTGAATGTCGTCGCGATTCACGTTCCATCCCTGCGTGAACGCAAGGAGGACGTCGAGTCGCTGGCCTTAGCATTCCTCGAACGCTACTGCCGCAGGCACAACCGAGCGCTGCAACTCGCGTCCGGGTGTGTGGACGTGCTGCGGGCGTATGACTGGCAGGGTAACGTGCGGGAACTCCGCAACGCCATCGAACGCATCGTGGTCCTCGCCACTTCAAACCCGGTTGAGCCGCGCGAACTGAGCGCCCTTCTGGACTCGACAACAACCATCGGAGCTCAGGCGAACGGCACATTGAGATCCGCGTACGACCGCGCCGAACGCGAGGCGGTAGAACACGCTCTCGCCGCGTCCGGTGGTGTGATGAACCAGGCAGCACGGCTGCTCGGCGTCGAACGCACCACGCTCTACCGTCTCATCAAGAAACACGACCTCCGTCCGACTGTCGAAGCTATCGTCTAGCCTGCCCTGCTGACAACCGTTGCTGTCCTGCAACCTCTGTTGCACGCCTGCAACACGCCAAGAGCGAGCCCGGAACACCTTCGGCTCACGGCCCGTCCATACCTCCTCTCTCCTGAGTGGGGGAGGACAGAGGTGAGGGTGAACCGGCACTCGAATCCTCGGTTCCTTGACCCCTCGACCCCTTTTCCTTGCCCTGGCACGCCTCGTGCTCTTCTCGCTCTCGATGATGCACGTCAGACAAGACTCCGGCAACGGTCGCGAGTCCGTGTCTCATCAAGGAAATCCAAGGGGCCGAAGAGGAGGTATCGTGAACGTAGCCAGGAAGACCGCCGCAGTCCTCCTGCTGGCACTTGCGGCTGCTGCAGCGTTCGCCCAGCAGAGCAACGCGACCAAGCTGATCGCCTACCAAGGATCACAGGACATCTGGAACCAGCACTGGAGTACCGGCACGCGGACAAACATAGATCCATCGGAACTCACGTCAAAGGAACAGCCTAATGTGAAGACCACGACGAAGTACGGGGCATGCGTCCGCGGGGGGATCGGCGCGGCAGGCGCCTCTGCGTGTCTTTCAGAGGATGGCACCGTGTCCGTTGGCGCCAGCCTGCTTGGCGGGCAGGCGAGCATCTACACAAACCCAAAGTCCGGCAACATGGGCGGGTGCGTAGGAGTCGGAGTCACAGTCGGTGCCGGAGTCGGGGCCTCGGCATCCGCAGTGGTCTGCGGCGACAAAGAGAAGGGGCTGGTCGCGAAGACGTCAGTTGGGTCGGTCGTTGGAGAAGCGACGACCACCTACTACGACGGCAGAAGGTAAATGCTGTCCATCAAGTCTGAAGTAACACCGCGTCCGGCCTCGGCTGGGCACAGCACGGAAGTGCCGGGGCGAATGTCCGCAATCACACGTTGCGGGGACAGAGGTGCGCCAGGCGATTCGCACGGAGGACACATGCTGAGCAGAGCTAACGATGACGACGCCGTGAAGGCCACGCTACGCGGCGACGGCGGCATGAGACGAGAACAAACGGACGAGTCTGAGCGCAGGATGCGGGTGTCGGGAGTTGACGGATCACAGGTGCTGTGTGAAACCGCGCGCCGGCGGTACGAGCGCACGGCCCCCATCGGTGTGCGTCAGCGTACCGGATACCCCACGTGTAGCCGCCTGATCGCCGCGCTTGTCGCAGTCGCACTATGTTGCCCGGCTCTCTCCATGGCTGGAGGGGCTGGTCCGTACTTCATCTGCAAGTGGTGCGACAGGACGGTATACACGCAGGATGCGCGGTTCATCGCCACGCGCAGTGAGACGGATGCAGTCGTGCAGACGTGGTACGGCAGACTGGGTGTCTCCATCCCGAGCACCAGCACTTTCTACGAGTACCTGTGCCCGCACTGCAACACAGCGAACGTGTTGTCCGAACTCGAGCTGTTCAAGAGCAAGGCGGATGAGAGTGAGAAGGGATGCATCGAAGGGTGCGGCAATTGGATCTGGGCGATGCTGGTACTTTCGCTGGTCGCGCTACTCATAGGGGCCGCCTCGGGTGGTTCATAGGTCGGAGGGGGATGGTCTTGGTGGTAGATAGGACGACAGCACTGCTTCGGGCACTAGCCGGTGTGGCCGAGCAGACTCGCGTATCGTCGTCGCGTTCCCGCGACTACGTCCAGGCGATGCGCAGCCGTCAGGTTCTATCTCAGACCTTGGGGCACCTGCCGGCTCACAGTCACACCGAAGATGGTGAAGTCCGAGTAATGAGCGTGGAAAGGTGCGTGGACATGGCGGCACCGAGCCAACAAGAAACAGACTGCCTGCTTCGGTGCGGCAGGCGAATGAACGGAGGTACAGAATGCGAAAGGCAAGTGTGGTAGTGCTACTGTGCGTCGGCATCTTGTTCGCGGCGGGTCCGACCATGCAAATGCAGCCAGTCGGCAGGGTCCGCGTCAACTATCTGCCGACCGGTGTGCCGCAACACATCAATCTGCAAGGGTATCTGACCGACACCACCGGCAATCCAATCAACGGCAGCAAGTCGATGAGGTTCGACATCTTCCGCGGCGGCAGTTCGGTCTGGAACGAGACACAGACGGTAGACGTCGATGGCGGGCTGTTCTCGGTCGTAATGGGCAGCACGACGCCGATTCCGTACAGCGTGTTCGAGCCCGGTACAACGTGCGAGCTGCAGTTGACGATCGGGGGGCAGGCACTCTCGCCGCGCGTGGAAATGACGAGCGTAGGGCACGCCTACCGAAGTGTGAAGAGCGACACAGCAGTCTATGCGCTGTCCGGCCAGAATCAGCAGTACGTTGACAGCGCGGGGGGTGCAGTCAGGGTTGGCGGGCTGAATCTGACCGGGATTGACTCACGCTACGTCAACGAGGGGCAGTCGAACTCGGTGACCAAGGCGATGATAGTGGCAAACGCGATAGACAGCAGCAAGATCGCAACAGATGCCGTTACCAGCTACGAGATCGAGGCCGGCGCCGTCGGCAGCGCCGAATTGGGGTTCGCCAGCGTGACGTCGGCAAAGATACTTGACGGTACCATCGCCGCTGCCGACCTCAACCAGATGGGTGCGACGACTAACCAAGTGATCAAGTGGACAGGCTCTGCATGGGCGCCTCGGAACGACAGTCTTGGTGCCGGCGACAACACGTGGATGCGGTCGGGCTCGGACAGCGTCCTCTACACCGTCAACCAGCTCGGTCTCGCCAAGGGCGGGGCGAGCAACCTGCTCTACGGCACCAACCGTTTCACCCACGTCAACTTTGGCGTCTCCTGTACCACCGGGGCTTCGGGCCAGGACTATTCCTACGCGACGGTCAGCGGCGGGTACGCCAACAAAGCCGACGGCAGTGGCTGTGCAACGGTCGGCGGCGGAAACCGCAACGCGGCGAGCGGTCAGTACGCGACGGTCGGCGGCGGGGACGAGAACTCCGCAGGCGGACGCTACGCCACGGTCCCGGGAGGAAACGACTGCATCGCTGCGGCCGACTACAGCTTCGCCGTTGGCGACAACTCGGAGGTAGTGTTTGACCACGGAAACTCGGCCGCCTTCAATGGACAGACCACAACGGCCTCGGGTCAGACCCGCGTCGGCATTCTATCCAAGGCCTCTGGCTCTTTCACGATTGACCACCCGCTAGACCCACGCGGCAAGATACTCAATCACTACTTCGTGGAATCGCCCGACATGTCGAACGTCTACTCCGGTTCGGTTGTGTTGAGTGCGTCGGGTAGAGGCGAAGTCAGCCTGCCCGACTACTTCGATGCGCTCAACCGCAACCCGCGCGTGCAGCTAACTGGGGTAGGGACGACCGAAGTCGTCTACGTGGCCGAGGATATCAACGGGAATCGGTTCGTGGTCGGCGGCAAGCCGGGCGCGAAGGTCTACTGGCAGGTGACCGGCGACCGAAAGGACCCGTCAGCCGAGATAACCAGAATCATCATGCCGGTTGAGCAGCCGAAGACCGGCCAGCTTGCCGGCCATTCCCTGGACGACGACTTCCTGCGCAGCACCAAAGGTCAGCTGGAACGGATGGGCGCGGGCGGGCAGTTCAGTTTCCGCACCGCTGAAGGCCGCAAGCTGTACGAGAGGATCGAGCGTCACGCCGAGCAGCAAGGGGGCGAAAGATGAGCCGCGTTGACTACTTGCTGGCGGTCCGCGTCGTGAATCTCGTATGTCTCTCACTC
This sequence comes from candidate division WOR-3 bacterium, assembly GCA_016867815.1. Taxonomy (NCBI): domain Bacteria; kingdom Pseudomonadati; phylum Caldifarciminota; species Caldifarciminota bacterium. The sequence goes on from VGIR01000022.1 coordinate 24,051, forward strand.
ACGTTCGGCCAATACTACCGCTGCGACTGGAGCATTAGATGGTGAGGGCTACGAGCCTGTTCATCGCGTTGCTGACTACGGGGCTGGCCCACGCCCAACCGTACCTGCTCAGAGCGGCTGTGATCGACGGCGGTGGGACGGGGCTGGTATCGTCGGAGTATGTCTGTGGTCTGAGCATCGGGCAGCAGGCCGCATCGGGCGTGCTGACGGCTGGCCAGTATCGTGCCGTGCTCGGCTTCTGGCACAGCCCGTACGGAGGTGGCCTTCCAGGCATCGCGGAACCTGAAGCCGGCAGCCGAGCGGTGCCGTTGGTCTTTGACCTCGGGCAGAGCTTCCCGAATCCGTTCGGCAGGATGACCACCATCAGCTACTCACTGGCACGGGAATCGGATGTTGAGCTACGAGTCTACAACTCAGTGGGACGTGTCGTGACGACCTTGGTCAGCGGCATGCAGAGACCGGGCAGATACGCGGTATCGTGGGACGTTCGCGGTGTTCCGGCAGCCAAGCTGCCGTGCGGCACCTACTTCTGCCGGCTGGAAGCCGGAGAGTTCACGGCCACGCGGAAGATGGTGAAAACGGACTGAGAGGGTGGAAGAACGCGGTATGGCCAGGGGCGCGGGAAACCGCGCCCCTCGGCTTCCAGCCGCGAGTCGCCACAAGAAGACCCCTCAATCAGCAGCGAGGCGCGAGCGAGTGCGCTGTTCTGACTTTGGCTTGCTGCGCTTCTTAGTCTCGGCCTCAAAGCTACGGTCGGTCGGACGCGGGGCGTTACGGCTGCTTGACCTAGCGTAGCCTACTTCTACAATCTCGTTGTGACTGAACAGACGGACAGATTCAAGCTGGTCGTGCCGTTCAAGCCTCAAGGTGATCGACCTTGAGCCATCGCAGCAGGCGGTAGCTAGTCCAAGGCCAGGCTGAAGCGCAGGGCGCGGTTGACCGCAGCAGTCTGAACGGAAGTGCGTAGAGCTTCCACGCCGCACCCCGGCGTCAACAGCTTCAGGCACGGCCTGCATGATCAAACTCGTCGCTCTTGGCGTCCTTGGCGAGCTTGGCGGTTGTCCGGCTTCGAGGAATTGTCGCCGGGTCGGCGCTACCGCCCGGATCGCGCGGCGAAGGCGAAGGCGTTGAAGTAGGTGCGCCAGCGGGCGGGCGAGGAGCCGTACCCGTTGTCGGCATAGAAGTAGTCGACAAGGACTTCGCGGAGGCGGGTGAGTTCTCTGAGTCGTCCGCGGTGCCGGGCGTCGGCTATCGTCAGGTCGAGCAGTTCGAGGGCGCGTTCAATCGCTTTCGTGCTGTATTCGGCGTTGCCGCGTTGCCGCCAGTTCAGTGCCCGCTCGACCTCGCTGCCCGTATTGGCCAGCTGTTCAGCCAGACTGAACTTGCACCATCGGCCCGCTGCCAGTTCCCGGTGCTGCGCCGTCACCGCGCCACCAGACGGCCGACCACTGCGAGTATGGCCTTGCGCGTTCCCGGGTCATCAACACCGCGGCTGCGGTTGCCCTGGGAGGGGCGGATGTTGATCATCGAGTCGAACTCGATCCAGTCTTCTTCACCAATCGCCGGGTACAGGTTTATGCCCCAGAGGTGGCGCTGGTCTGAGCCATCTTCGAGCAGCAGCGCCTCTTCGTCGGAGTGGAGTTCTCCACCGATCGCCATCAGGCCGCGCTCGACGTCCACGACTGCTTTGACCATGTCCCCGAACTGGGCTTTGGCCATCGCGTCGAGGTCGGCGAGCGGTATCTGTTGGCGGACAATGGTCATCGCTGCAAGTCTAGCTTTGTTGCAGGCGCGGTCAAGCCGCCCCGGGCCACCTGGGGGACTCACCACGAAGGCGCAGAGACACAAAGAGGGTGAGGACAGAAGTCAGCTCTGTCTGCTTGGCGTTCTTGGCGGTTCCCCTACCAAAGTGCTGGTTGACGATTGGCGGAAAGAGGCTAGATTGAACCGTGCTCGGCAGGTTCTTGTTCCGCTGGCGCGGAGTCATTGGTGTGCTCGCCTTCGGCGTGGTGTTCTGGCTGGCGAGGCCGACGGTCGGGTCGTGTCTCCTCGGTCTTCCGTTCCTGCTGGTCGGACTGGCGGTCAGGTTCTGGGCGTCGGGCTACATCGGCATAGAGGGACGGGTGAGGGAGATTGGCATGCGGAGTGAGAAGAGAGGAGCGAGGATGGAGGAGGGAGGAGCGCAGCGCAGCAGAATCGTGACTGGACCCTATCGAATCCTCAGGCATCCATTGTACATCGGCAACTTCCTGCTCGTTGCGGGAATGCTCCTGGCTCTACACCCGCCGATCTGGCTGAGTGCGGTTGTGATGGTTGGGTTCATTGCCGAGTACGCGGCGATTGTCGCAGCAGAGGAAGCGTATCTAGCCGGGCGCGGAGGCAATGCAGATTGCAAAACGCAGAGGGCAGAAGTGGCGGTCAGAGGGAGTGGAGAGTCGGGAGTGGGGAGTGGCGAGATCGACCGAAGTCAGAAGTCAGAATCCAGAAGGCAGAAGGCAGAAGTGCGAACAGCGAACGGCGAACGGCGAGAGGCGATGGACGAGTCGTTTGTGATGAGCCGGGCTCTGGTTGAGTGGCGGACGTGGGTGGTGACGGGAGCGGGCTGGGGGCTGGCGATTGCCAGAGCAGTCGTAGTGGACTAGGCTTGGGACACGATCCGAAATCCCGGGAGGATTTCGGTCATGTCCCTTCGCTAGCGGCGGGGGAGGATTTCAAACTCGGCGGTTGCGGAAGCGGTGTGTGAATCATCGGGTGACGCCAGCATATCCGTGACGCGGCTGATGAGCAGGTACGGGCCAGGCTTCAGGTCCATGGTGTGGACACGTTCGACCGCAACTCCGGTTGAACCTATCCCGGTGATGTAGCGCTGAGGCGCAGGCAGCACTGCCTTCTCGCGCGTCTCCCGTTGTACCAGTTCATAGTTGACCTGTGCGTTGTGGTTCCCGGTCGAGTCCTGGCCGAGATGGTAGATCTCGTACAGCACGTAGAACGATTGGCCGCTGCGGACGCGGGAGGCGACAAGCGGGACGACGCGCGTCCAGTCGAGGCGGTTGAACTGGGAGCTCTGGCTCGTGGAGTCAACCAGTGAGTAGAATAGAACATCGGACACCGGTTGGTTGCGACGCGCATAGTCAATCAGGTTCAGGTCCTGCACCTTCTTTGATGCCGCCTGGCCGTCGGCGGTGACGGCAGTGACGCTGAAGGTGTAGATATCAGCCGGAAGATTGAAGACCTCACGGCCGACGGCGAAGTCGACGGCGGTCGTGTCGGGAGGCATGGAGCAACTAAGCCAGGAAGAACTGTGCGCGGGCGTACCCTTGGCTCGCGGCACCAGGTCGATTGCCACGTTGATAAGTGGCTGCGATTGGGGCTGGAACTCGGCCAGAATGGTCCGCAAGGGAATGCCGAACGCAAGTTCGACCTCGACTGAGTCTCCATGCTGACTCAGGCGGCCCAACGATACCTCAAGCCCTAGCGGCCGAGTAGCGCTTGCGAACTCGGGTGCTGAACGTGCGAACACTGCCGGTTCCAGAGCAGGCATCATGGCGCGTGGACCATACCTGCTCTCTCCCACGATCTTGAAGGCGGTACCTGTCCGGACAAAGTCGTACTGGCGACCAAGCGAGTCGTATGACCAGATCTCCGCCGGGTTCACGAAGATGCGACTGGTCTCGGTGTCGATGAATCGGGTCTCGTACTGCTCGCGACGGGCCGGGCCGTGGCGGATGTATGTGCGTACCCGGTCGTCGTTCAGCAAATCGGTTGCACCGAAGTACATCCGGGCTTGGAGAGCTCGTTGGCGGTAGAAGATGGAGGGAGAAGGGAGGAGAGGGGAGGGAGAAGTAAGGACGGAGATCGGCGGGTTCTTCCAGAACCAGTCGAGATAGTCGGCTCGACTCATAGCGCTGCCGGCTGACGCGTACTGCTGTGCGGCGTCAGAAGCGAGTGCCGCCAGGACGAGGTAGTTGAGTCTCTCTTCGTCGGTGAGAGCGTCGGCAGGGGAGACCTGGCGGACTTGGGAGCAGGAAGAGAGGAAGAGCAGAAGGACTGCAAGATGCAGAATGCAGGCTGCAGATTGCAGATTGCGAGTCCGCTGGGTTGTCATCCGAGCCTGGTTGGTTCCTCAGATCATCGGTATGTTGACGCCTTTGGCGCGGGCGAGGGCCTGGGCGTCTTCGTACCCGGCATCGGCGTGGCGGGCAATGCCGGTTCCGGGGTCGTTGACCAGCACTCGCTTCAGTCGCTCGTCCATGTCCGGCGTGCCGTCGCAGACGATGACCTGGCCGGCGTGGATTGAGTAGCCGATGCCAACCCCGCCGCCGTGGTGGATGGAAACCCATGACGCGCCCGAGGCCACGTTCAGCATGGCGTTGAGCAGGGGCCAGTCGGCAATCGCGTCCGAGCCGTCCTTCATGGCTTCCGTTTCGCGGTTGGGCGACGCCACCGAGCCGGTGTCGAGGTGGTCGCGGCCGATGACTATGGGTGCACTGATACGTCCCTCGCGTACGGCCAGGTTGAATGCGAGGCCGGCCTTGTCACGTTCGCCGTAGCCGAGCCAGCAGATCCGACTGGGCAGGCCCTGGAATGGTATCTCGGCGCCGGCCCTCCTGATCCAGTTGACGAGCGCGGTGTTGTCCGGGAAGAGGTCGCAGATGATCCTGTCGGTCTCGGCAATGTCCTGCGGGTCGCCGGACAAAGCAGCCCAGCGGAACGGACCCTTTCCCTGGCAGAACAGGGGCCGAATGTAGGCGGGGACGAAGCCGGGGTATCTCCAGGCAGAGAGTGGTCGAGTGGTCGAGTGGTCCAGTGGTCTAGTGGCGGAGGTGCGGATTTCGGATTCGGGGAGGAAGCCACCTTCGATTGCCTTGCCGCGCAGGTTGTTGCCGTAGTCGAATGTTACAGCGCCCATCGACTGGAGTTTGAGCATCAGGCGGACGTGCTCGGCCATGGTGCGGAAGGATGCCTGCTTGTACGCTGCCGGGTCCGCGTTTCGCAGCTCGACGGCCTTGTCGAAGGAGATGCCGCTGGGGAAGTAGCCTCTCAGTTCGTCATGCGCCGAGGTCTGGTCGGTGAGCAGGTCGGGAATGACCTTGCGCTCGGCCATGCGCGCGAGCAGGTCCACGATGTTCCCGGTCCAGGCGATACTGGTTGCTTGTCGGTGGGACTTGGCGTCAACGGCGCGGTCAATCGCCTTGTCGAGGTCAAGGATGTTCTCGTCGAGGTAGCGAGGCTTCTTACTGGCCAGTCGCCGGGCAACACGGGTTGGGTCGACCTCGGCTCCGAGATAGGTCGCGCCGGCCATGGTTGCGGCCAGCGGTTGGGCCCCGCTCATGCCGCCCAGCCCTCCGGATACGACCAGTCGGCCGGCAAGGTCCGGTGTCCCGAAGTGCTTCCTGCCAGCGGCGACGAACGTCTCGTGCGTGCCCTGCAGAATCCCCTGCGTACCGATGTAGATCCAGGAACCGGCGGTCATCTGGCCGTACATGATGAGCCCCGCTGCTTCTAGTTCATCGAAGTAGGGCTTGGTGGCCCAGTGCGGGACCAGGTTGGAGTTGGCAATCAGCACGCGCGGGGCATGCGGCCAGGTACGGAACACTGCAACCGGCTTGCCTGACTGGACCAGCAGGGTTTCGTCATTCTCAAGCGCCTTGAGGGTGCGGACGATGACGTGGAAGCAGTCCCAATTGCGGGCGGCCCGACCGGTGCCGCCGTAGACGATAAGCTGTTCCGGCTTCTCGGCGACCTCCGGGTCGAGGTTGTTCATGAGCATCCGCAGGGCTGCTTCCTGGTGCCAGCCTTTGCAGTTGAGGGCAGACCCACGGGGAGCTCTGATTGGTGTGGAATCTGGGCGGTTCATTGAGTTTATATCTCCTGTGTCAGATTATACGCCAGTAGGCATGATGTCAATCGGCGAGCTTGCACGGCGCGGACAAGCCGGTATTATCAGCCGTTGATCCCCGCGCTGCTTCTGTGCCTGGTCGGACAGCTTCGCACCGGCGACACACTCGAGGCGGTAAGATACCAGGGCAATCATACCTTCAACCGTGAGGCGTTTGCCACCCTGGTGACGGCCCGGCCAAGGAAGCCATCCAGCGAAGCCCAACTCAATGGTGACGTCGCGACCCTTGAGGCATTCTATCACAATGAGGGTTTCCACCTGGTCGGAATCGAGAAGCAGATCACGCGCGGAAGGCGGCGGCCGATCGTTACGTTCCGCATTACCGAGGGCCCGCGCACGAGGGTGAATGCGATAGCCATCTCGGGCAATGCGACGGTTGGGACTGACCGGCTGCTCAAGCAGCTTCTGGTCAAGCCGGGACGCTTCTTCTCCGTGGGCGAATTCCTCCAGAGCGCGGAAGCCATCCGGACGTACTACCTCAATTCCGGCTACCCGTTCGTCCAGGTGCGATCCGACACGACGTTGGGCGACACGTTCGCCACGGTCACATACGAAGTCGATGAGGGCCAGTTGTGCCACATCAGCAAGGTGCTGGTGCGCGGCAACAAGACGGTGCGGACAGGAACGGTGTTGCGCGCCTCGGAGGTGAAGCCGGGCGAGCAGTTCAGCCAGAAGCACCTGCGCGAAGCGCAGCGCCGGTTGTATGCGACCAAGCTGTTTGGCCGGGTTGTGTATTATGTCATTGCGGACAGTGGTCGGGAGACACGGGCCGATGACCAGGCCGGGCCGGGCTGTGTCATCATTCGGTTCGACGTGGTCGAGCAGGCCCACCGGGGCGTGTCTCTGGGCGCCGGGGTCGAGATTCCGCCCCGACTGTTGCTCTCGGCCGGATGGGAGCACTACAACCTGTTCAACCTCGGGCATACGCTGATCGTCGGCGGCGAGTTCAGCCCGACGCTTCCCTGGAGCTACCGGGTTGGGTTCGACGGTACGTACCGGGTGCCCTACCTGATCCTGACCCGGATAGACTTCCAGACTCACCCCTACTTTTCATACGAGCTGGTCGACACGACTCCGACGCGGGAGATCGGGATTGAGACCGGCATGAGTCGGAACGTCGTTCCCCAGTTTGTTGTCGGACTGACCAATCGCCTCCGGCTCGTTGCTGACACCGCCAACGGCATCACCAACTCGCTGGCCCTGACCGGTCACTACGACACCCGCAACGACATCTTCAACCCCAGCCAGGGATTGTCGGTCCATGTCGCGGTCGAAGGCGCGGGCGGGCCGTTGCGGGGCGATAATGACCTGTACAAACTGACCGGAGACATGCGCTGGTACCAGAAGATGGGCATAGTGCCGGCACGGCTGGAGCAGGTCAGCGGCGACTTCGTAGTTGCGGTGCGGGCAATGGCCGGCAGGGTCTTACCCTACGGAAGGTCAAGAGAAAAGCCGGCCTCGCTGCAGGTGCCGTACTATGAGGCCTTCACTCTGGGCGGTGGAAACAGCATCCGCGGGTACGCAGACCGTTCCATCGGACCGGACAGCTCGGAGTTGGGCCAGTATCGCTTCGGCACCGCCGTGGCCAACGGCAACATTGAGTTGCGTACGCCCTACATACTGAACTGGGTCGGGCTGGTAGGTTTCTTTGATGTGGGCGACGTGGGCTGGGACTTCCGGATGCGGGTCTACGAGTACAGCGCGGGAGCGGGCATCCGGGTAAGGACTCCAATCGGGCCGGTCAGGCTTGACTGGGGCAAGCGATTGCGGAATCCGCCAGACGGGGATTTCGGTCGTTTCTACGTGGGGCTGTTGCATGCGTTCTAACTTCTGGCGGCTGCTGTTTGGCCTCCTGGTTGCGCTGGCCGCCCCGATCATCGTTGTCCTCTTGTTGGCCGTGCTCATTCTGTCGGTGCCGTCGGTTGGCAGGTATGTGCTCGGCGCGGCGCTGGTTCGCGCGGCGCCGCGTGCAGGTCTGAAGGTGACGCTCGGGCGGATCGAGGGCAACATCATGGGGAGTATCACGTTTACCGACCTCAAGGCAGTGCTGGGCCCCGATTCGCTGAAGGTGAGGAAGCTGTCTCTGACCTACGATCCGCTGGCTTCCATCGTGCATCGCAGTTTTTCGACATCAGTGGCAACAGCGGTCGAGCCGAGGCTCTTCGTCAGTTCGGTGCGGCCCGCCTCAGGACCGCGTGACGGTGACCGTCACACCTATCCTCCCATCCGGATCGGGCAGCTCCGCGTTCTCGATGGCAGCGTCTACGTCGACGCGGTGGAGCGCGTCGACTCCGTGGACCTGGACCTCAGCCTGGCGTCCGAACCGGCGCAGCTGCAGACCCGGGTTTCCGATGTCAGAGCGCGCTTCCCGCGTGAACGAGTCTGGCTGAAAGACCTGGCCGGCAACGCGCGTCTGACACCGGATTCGCTCGTGGTGACCGGGCTGACAGCGAAGACCGCTGCCTCATCGCTACGCGCCGGGCTGAAGATGGCGTTCCAGCCGAACTCCCTGGTCCTGCAGCTTGAAAGCCTCTCCGTCGCCCTGCCGGAACTCACTCCCTTTCCCGGGCGCATCAAGCTGAATGGTGCTGCGAGACTGGACCAGAACCAGCCCTCAGGAAGCGTCCGGTTTGGAGCGGAGGGTCTTGCCTGGCGCAAGATCGAGTTGCCGACAATCAGCGGCCGGCTGGGACTTGACGATTCGGTTGTGCAGGTGACAATGGCGGGCGCAGACTCGCAACTCGGCAGTGCGGATTTGGCCGGCCGGGTGGACCTGCGCAAGCTCGACTACTCAGTTTCGGCAAGGCTGACCGGCATCCGTGCAAGACAGCTTCACTCGGCTCTGCCGGAGGCGAGAGCCGACGCCGAGATCGAGGTTTCGGGTCGCGGACTCGATTCAGTCGCCGTCGACGTCACGGTGCGGGCTCCTGATTTCGACATCGACCGCCTCTGGGTGACCGGTGTCTACAGAAGGGCCGGCCAGCTCGTTGCCGTTGATAGCTTTGAGCTGAGTGGACCAATCGGCAACGCCACGGGCCATGGTTCCTGGCAGGGTCGCAGGATCGAAGGCGAGGTCCGCATGGACAGTTTCGATCTCGGACAGTTGGCGAGGTTCGAGTTGCTGCAGGTGCAGGGTCGCGCCGCCGGCAACCTGAGTCTGGCCGGGACCATGGAAACGCTGGATGTTGTTTCTGGACTGTCAGTGACGGGTCTGGAAGTTGCCCGAGTCAGCGCGGCGAGAGCACACGTGGCTATTGCTGCAGCGCTGGGACGGGAGTTCTCCGGTCAGGTGCGGGTTGGAGTCACCGCGGCGAGATATGACGGATTCGCGGTAGATTCGGCGCAGCTGACCTGGCACGAACAGCAGTTCGGACTCGGGGTCTGGCGGCCCGGTATCTACGTCACGGCCAACGGAAGTGCCCGACTGGCAAGGGACGGTATTGGGATTGACGTCGCCGCGCTCCGAGTCACCGCCGGCAGGGAGGACCTGACCTTCGGCGATGCGTTCCACTTCGGGCTTCGGCGCGACTCGCTGAACATCCGCCTCTCCGCCGCGGGGCTGGCCGGCGGCGATGTGCGCGCGGCGTTTGCCCGGGCCGCCGGCAGGTCGCCTCGGATTGAGGCGACGGTGAGCCGGGTAGACCTCGCCAGACTCAAGGTGCTGACGGGCTTCGGGCCCGATCTGTCCGGTACTGCCAGTCTCAGTGTGGCAGGCAGTGATACGTTCGACGTTGCGATTGACGTCGAGAAACTCAGCATTCCCGAAGCCGACGTTGAACTGAGTCGGGTGCAGGGCAAGGCCCGCGTCAGCCGTTCGCGGGTGGAGTCCGACTACCTCTGGCTCGTCCGCCTCGACAGCAGCGCGGTCCCGGAGACGAGCGTTGTTTCCGGCTCACTCGAATACAAGACCGCAGGAGGTTTCGAACTGGGCGCCGTCGATCTGCGCGCCAGAATGCGTGATCCCGGTGTCTGGGTAGTTGCCTATCTCAAACCGTTCATGGTAGTGCAACAGGGCACTGTGTTCGGCGATCTGTCACTCAAGGGTAGCCTGGTGCGGCCGGTGCTTGAAGGGCGCGCGCGGATTTCCCAGGCCCGTCTCGGCGTGCCGGTGCTCGGCACGACCTTCGACCGGGTGAACGCCGAACTGGTGTTCGACGGCAACCGCGTGCACATCGAGAAGCTGACCGGCAGGTCGAACAACGGCAACGCGCTCGTTACCGGCTTCGTCGACCTCGGCCAGCGTTGGTACGTCGACTCGCTGCGCTTCCACGGTGACTTCAGCGGTACGACCATCAATCCGCGGCCGGAGATCTACGGCGTCATCGGCGGCAGCCTGGACGTCGACTGGAGGTCGGGCAGACCCTACTCGCTCTCCGGTACGGTGGACATCGAGGAAGCACTGGTGGCCTGGGATTTCGGACGGAGCTTCGGGAACGGTGCCCCCGATACTTCCCTTGTGTATGACCTCCGGGTGAGGGGCGAACGCAACATCTGGCTCAGGAACCAGCTGATGGACATGGAATTCGCCGCCGACCTGACGGTACGCAAGACGACCAGGGATGTCCTCTACTCGGGCGCGCTGAGCTCGCGGCAGGGCAGCGTCTACTACCTTGATCACACTCTGCGCGTTGACAGCGGCTCGGTGCGCTTCGACAATATCAACAACCTGAACCCGGAGTTCTACGTAACCGCCGCAATGCCGATCCGAGGTGCGTTGAGGGAGCAAGGTACGCCGGACACGGTAGTCGTGACGCTGACGGGCACCCTCGAGCAACCGAGCTTCGCTTTCCGGTCCGGACCGCCGATCTGGAACGAGACTGAGATCCTCTCCTTCCTAACGCTGAACGTGACCGAAGAACAGTTGAGACAGCTCTCAGCGTCGGAGCAGAAGGACGCGGTGACCAAGCTGCTGGGCAGTCGCCTGCTCGGCTACTTCCAGAACCAGGTTTCGAAGCGGGCGCGCGGGTTCGTCAACCTAGATTACCTCGAGTTCGAGAGTGAGCTGTGGGGCAGCAAGGAGACCAGGGTCACGGTCGGCAAGTACGTGGGCAGGAACCTCTACGTGTCCTACACCCAGAGCTTCAGCGGCCAGATGATCCCGTCCTTCCGGGTTGAATACTACATCAACCGCAAGAACCAGATCGTCGCCGAAGGCACTGCCCAAGGTGCTCCCGATGACCGATATCGGACATCGCTCCGCTACCAGTTCAAACTCCGGTACTGACATCGAGAATAGGCTGAGGCTAGGGTCGAGGTTAGGAAGACGGGACATTCCGAATCTCAACCTCGGCCTCAACCTGTGTCCGGCCTGAAGCGTGACGCGTTGAGCACAAAGCATTACTGCAATGTCGCGATACCCCATACCCGGCTGCATGAGCTGACCTACGAGTTCGACCGGGAGCACTTCCCCGAACTCGCGCCCGGGGCCTGCGTGCAGGTCCGGTTGCGGGGAAAGAAGGTGAAAGGACTCGTGCTTGAAGTCCTGAGCCGCAGTCCGGTGCCGAAGACCCTGTCGGTCGAGAAGCTCATCGAGCCGAGGCTTGTCCCTGACCAGCTTCTGCACCTGCTGCGCTGGGTGGGGGCGTACTACTTCGGCCGCATGGGGGAGGTGCTCGGCCTGGCACTGCCGCGCGGCATCTGCGGCTACGGTTTGCGCCGGTCTCGGGTTGTGCCGGCAGCCGCGACTCGGCCGGCGCCTTTCGTCCCTCTTCCTGCTGTCTCTGATCTTCGGTCTCTGCCTTTCGGTTTTCAGCCGTCGTTCGCCGTCTACGTCCAGACCAACTGCGGCACGCGGGAGGAGGTCGTCACCGGGTTCGTCGCGGCCGGGCTGGAACGGGGGACGGTGATTCTGTTGATGCCGGAATCAGACACCGAGGCCTGGGCAGACCGATTGCGTTCCCGAATCGGGATTGAGCCGGTTCGATACCATGGTGTCCAGAGCGTGTCGGACCGGAAGCAGACGTGGCGAGCGCTGCGCTCCGCCGAGCACTCGGTCATCATCGGTGTACGTTCCGCTGTGTTCTCCCCGGTCTCCGACCTCGCCGGCGTTGTCGTTCTGGATGAGCACGACAACGTCTTCAAGGAAGAGCGGCACCCACGTTTCAATGCGCGCGACGTGGCCATTGCCCGGTGCCGGCTCGCCGACTGCCCGGTGCTGCTCAGCGACCCATCTCCTTCGGCAGAGACCTGGTTGAACCTCCGCAACGGCCAGTACCGGGGCACGGAGCATCCCGCAGCCGCGCGCCGTCCGGCAACCGTTGCTGCTCTTGAGGGTGCCCCAGAGGTTCTGCCCGACACCCTCGTTGTTGACATGCGGAGGCACCGGGACGACGTGCTCTCTCCGTTGCTGGCGAACGCACTGAAGGATGCCGGGAGCGCCGGCGAATCCGCGGTCCTGTACATCAATCGCCGTGGGCTCAGCCGGTACGTGGCCTGCCGCGATTGCGGCAGTCCGCTTGTCTGTCCCGACTGCGCGGTTTCACTCGTGCTCTACTCCGGCGGTGACCTCCGCTGCCGCTACTGCGGCAAGACCGGCGCCGCTCCGGATGCCTGCCCGCTGTGCGGCGGGCTGGACTTCCGTCTCAAGGCGCCGGGCATCGAAATGGCGGCGCGCGAGGTAGCGCAGTTGCTGCCGGATGCCAAGGTTGCCGCCGTCATGACGGAGTCGGAAAGGCAGCCCTCGACCGAACCCGGGTCAGTCATCGTCGGCACGCGGGCGCTGCTCGGGATCCGCTGGCCGGCACGCGTAGGGGTGGTGGCAGCACTTGCGGTCGACTCCGATCTCTGCGTGCCCGACTTCCGGGCAAGGGAGCGGACGTTCCAGGTGCTCTCGGTGCTCTCAAGGCGCGCAGCGGAGCACGGAGCCACGCTGGTGCTGCAGACCAGCCGGCCCGATGACCCGGCCGTGCGGAGCGCGGTTGCCGGCGATGCGGCCGGCTTCCTGGACCAGGAACTGAAGCAGAGAGAGGAGTTGGGGTTTCCTCCCTATCGCCGGCTCGTGCTGGTCGAACTGATGGTGCAGAGCGGGACAGGGGCGAGTCAGCGCGGCGAGTGGCTTTGCCGCAGACTGGGAGGAGTTCAGGGGGTGGAAGCGCTCGGCCCGGTGCCGGTGCGGGGAAAGACGAACACGGTGCAGGTGATGGTCAAGGTCACCCGCAACATCCGGCTGGACCGGCTCGTTTCTCTCCGGCAGATCGAGGCAGACGGCGTCCGGGCCAAGGTTGACGTCGACCCGCTGGAAACCGTCTAGCGCAGCAGGACGCGGGACGCTACGAGGGCTTTATTTGCCGGCGGTCAGTCGCTCCAGGTTCTCCCGGATGGTCTTCACTTCCTTTGGATAGGCGACCGAGTCAACCAGGGCAGCAGCCTCCCGGAGCGCGGCACCGGCTGCTGCCGTATCCTTCATTACTTCGTATGCCACTCCGGCGTTGTTGGCGGCGGATGCCCTGAGTAGACGGACTGAATCGGGCAGGTCCCGACGCGCGCCCGAGTAGTAGGCGACCGCGCTATCCTGGTATCCCCGGCTCTGGAACAGCCAGCCAATCGTGAACCGAAGCCGCGCCGCGATCCCGGACGGGCCAGGATCCGCCGCCAGAGACCTCCGGAAGTGCTGGAGCGAGCGGTCAAGGTTGTCGGCTTCGTAGTCGCAGAAGGCCATGTAGGCTCTGATCGATGCCGACTCGCTGCGGGTCGCGCCCTTGAGCAGGGCGTTGAGTGCGGTCAGCGCCTCGTACCACTGGCGCCGCCCGAAGAACGAGTCAGGCCCGACGAGCTTCGGACCAAGCTTGTCGGTGAACGTTGCGTGTATGCTGCTGTCGAGGGTCACGTCGCCAAGCATGCGAGTGATGGAGATCAGGTCGTCCCGGCTGTTTGACAGCATCGGGATGGGTGCCGGCTCACCTGGTGGCCGCGTGAGTGCTCCCACTACCAGAACCACCAAGACGACCGCAACTACTCCGACGATTACCCACTGCATCACGCTGCTCGGAATCCGGAACTTCTTCTTCGGCCGCTGCTGACGGATGTTCTTCATCTTGGCCACGCAGCATCTTAGCCGGCCGTTGGCGGAAGTCAAACAGGCGGCAACCCGGCTCGCCGCCTGCGAGTAGCCGCGGCCAATCCGGGATCGATACTGGCCTTGATGGCCTGTCGGGAGCTGCTAGCTGACAGCCGTCAGCCGGCTTGAGCTTGTGCTGCGCCGCAGTCACCAACGGCCTCTTTCGCCACCTCCGCCGCAAGTAGCGCGAGCTCGGAGCCGCGCTAGTGATGCACCCAGCACTCCCTCGGGCAAGAGGATGGGCGTCAAGACTTCTCCACATAGGGGGGGCGAGCTAAGGGGTTGATTTGTATGATGTTACGTGTGGTGTCGTTTTGTGTGGTTGTGGCTGTTGACAGGAATGGGTGTTACGCTATGATGGCGTGCTAGCGCCGGGGGAACGGCGCGGGCCGCAACCCCGTCAGG
>VGIR01000023.1 GCA_016867815.1 candidate division WOR-3 bacterium
TCTACCAGAGGGCGGGGGGGAGAGCCTACCGGAGAGCTGGGGGAAGCATCCCCCCAGGGGAGGAGTGGATAGCCCTCGTATTGCCCCCGTATGGCTTTTACCGCAATTCTGGATTCGACATCCATCGGCATTGGGGTACTGCTGTATTCCGCCCGGAGTCAAGTCGAGAGCCGCAGCCGTTGTCCGGTTCGGCAGGCGGTAGGAAACTCGTACAGGGCCAGATGTCCTCCCAGATGCCGGAGGAGATGCCCTCCCAGATGCTGGGGGACATCCTCTCCCAGATGCCCGGGGAGATTCGGGCAGAGCTCCCCTCCGAGATGCTCAGGGAGATGCCCACCGGGATACGGAGAGAGAACCCCGGCCAGTGCCGGGGCCGGATTCTCAGGGAGATCCCCTCCCGGATGCGGAGAGATAAGCCCGGGCAGTAGCTGGGAGATGGGCCGGCAGAGTAGCCGGGAGATGAGCCCAGGGATAGGCCCGGAGAGCTACCCTCCCGGTATAGGGGTATTCGTCGCTGCTCGCAGCTAAGGCGCCCACGGATGGGCAGCTTGCACGATTCCCGGGCTTGATTGCCATTCTACAGCGCTGTAGAATTTGCCTCAGATGAAGAGGTCGCCGGACACGTTCATTTTCACGTCGGAACTGGGCTCCAGGCTTCGGGATTTGCGGCTGAAGGCGGGCCTGACACAGATGGAGTTGGCCCGGGCTATGGGCTGTGTTGGAATGCGAGGTGCGGACGCCGAGACCGAAGCGGTAGGCGCGCCCACGGCCGGATTCTGCCACGAAGACACCAGGACACAGGAAGGGGCGAGGATCTCGGGGATGTCGGCCACAGCTGAACACGAATGGCCGGGCAGTTTTTCCGGGAAGGCGAGTCTGTGTTCATCAGTGTCCATCTGTGGTTACTCCTTTGGTGTCATGGTGGCCCAAGCTCGGGTCTTTGGCCCGACCGGTTGCTTGACTCTCCGTCTGTTCCTGATAGAGTCTCGCACCTATGAAAATCCACGAGTATCAGGCTAAAGAGGTATTTGCAGCATTCGGGATTCCGGTTCCCCGAGAACGGGTGGCGGCGAGGTCAGACGAGGCAGCGTCGCTGGCCCGTGAGTTGGGAATGCCGGTGGTGATAAAGGCGCAGGTGCTGGTCGGCGGCCGCGGCAAAGCGGGCGGTGTGAAGAAGGTGGAGAGCCACGACCAGGTCGAATCGGTTGCCGGCAGCATCATCGGGATGGACATCAAGGGACTCCGGGTCAACAAGGTGCTCGTCTCGGAGTGCGTGGACATCAGGAGCGAGGCGTACGTCGGCATAGTTGTCGACCGCGCGACCCGCGCGCCGGTGCTGATGGCGTCGGCGGCCGGCGGGGTGGAGATCGAAGAGGTGGCCAAGGCGACGCCGGAGAAGATTCTGAAGACCGCCATCGACCCGGCTGCGGGGCTGCTCGGTTTCCAGGCCCGGAACATCGGCATGGCCCTGTACGGCGACGCGAAGCTGGCACGCGAGTTCGCCGGTATCGCCCAGAAGCTCTACCGCATCTTCGTGCAGAAGGACTGCTCGCTCATCGAGATCAACCCGCTGGTGAAGCTCGGGTCCGGTTCGTTGCTCGCGCTGGACGCGAAGATCAACTTCGACGACAATGCGGACTTCCGGCACAAGGAGTGGGAGGAGATGCGCGACCTGTCGGCCGAGGAGCCGACCGAGGTAGAGGCCAAGGCCGCGGGTCTGACGTACATCAAGCTGGCGGGCAACGTCGGCTGCGTGGTGAACGGGGCCGGGCTGGCGATGGCGACGATGGACCTGATCAAGCGCTACGGCGGGGAGCCGGCCAATTTCCTCGACGTGGGCGGCTCGTCCTCGCCGGAGAAGATGGTGACGGCGATGCGTATCATCCTCTCCGACCCGAACGTGAAGGCCATCCTTATCAACATCTTCGGTGGTATCACCCGCTGCGACGATATCGCCACCGGGCTTCTGCAGGCGCAGAAGCAGGCCGACATCAGGGTGCCGTTGGTGGCGCGGCTGACAGGGACCAACGCCGAGAAGGCGCGCGAGATACTGAAAGGCAGTGCGGTGACCCCGGCCGATTCGATGGCCGATGCGGTCAAGAAGGCGGTTGCTCTCGCCGGAGGTGCGAAGTGAGTATCATTGTCGACAAGAACACGCGACTGATTGTGCAGGGGATTACCGGTCGCGACGGCGCGTTCCACGCCAAGGCGATGAAGGAGTACGGTACGCAGGTTGTCGGCGGAGTGACCCCGGGCAAGGGTGGCCAGACGGTCGAGGGACTGCCGGTGTTCGACTCGGTTGAGGACGCGGTGAGGAAGACGGCCGCGAACGCGTCCATCATCTTCGTGCCGGCGTCCTTTGCCACCGACGCGATGTACGAGTGCATCGCCTCCGGCCTCGACCTCGTGGTTTGTATCAGCGAGGGCGTGCCGACGATGGACATGGTGAAGGTGCTCGACTACGCCAAGGGCGCGAAGACGCGGATACTCGGGCCGAACTGCCCGGGTGTGATATCGCCGGGAAAGGCCAAGGTCGGCATCATGCCCGCGGCCAGCTTCAAGCCGGGCTGCGTGGGCGTGGTTTCGCGGTCAGGAACGCTGACCTACGAGATGGCGGCCCAGACCGCCGAGTTCGGCCAGTCAACCGTGGTTGGCATCGGCGGCGATCCGGTCATCGGTACCAACTTCATCGACTGTCTCCGGATGTTCAACGACGACCTTGAGACCAAGGCGATAGTGGTGGTCGGGGAGATCGGCGGCACCGACGAGGAGAAGGCGGCCGAATTCGTCCGGCAGCATGTGAAGAAGCCCGTCCTCGGGTTCATCGCCGGCCAGACCGCTCCGCCGGGGAAGCGGATGGGGCATGCCGGGGCAATCATCTCCGGTGGGTCCGGGACAGCGCCCGAGAAGATCAAGGCGTTTGAGGCCGCCGGCATCACGGTTGTCCACGAACCTCAGGAGATCGGGCCGAAGCTGAAAGAGCGCCTGTAGGCTTCGCAGCTCTGCGCTTCATGCATGACGCCGGACGCCCGAGTCCGGCGTCTTGCGTTTGGCGTCAGGCGTGACGCGTTGTGGCTACTTGGACGCAGCGAGCTTCTGCTCGCCGATGGTGAAGCCCTGTTCCAGGGCGTCGATGTTCTTCTGGAGCAGGCGGTCGGGAACTGTGCCGGGGATGGCGTCGAGCAGGGCCTGTTTCGGCACCATCTTCGTGATGGCGACGATGAAGCCGATCATCACAAAGTTGGCATAAAGGCGGTTGCCGAGCTTCTCCGCGATGCGGGTAGCGGGGATGGCGTACTGCTTGATGTTGCCGCGCACCGGGTGCGGTTTCACCAGGTCTTCCTCGAGGAGCAGGATGCCGTCGTCTTTCAGTTCCGGCTCGAACTTCTCGTACGCCTCCTGCGACATGGCGATGACTATGTCCGGTACGGTCAGGTACGGGTAGAGAATCTCGGTCTCGGATACCACCAACTGGGCCGAGCAGGCGCCGCCGCGCGCCTCGGGGCCGAAGCTCTGAGTCAGGGTGGCGCTCTTGTTGTCATTTAGCGCGGCCGCCTTGCCGAGGATCATGCCGATGCGGATAATGCCCTGTCCGCCGAAGCCGGAAACCTTGATCTCCATGGTTACTTGGGCTTTGGGACACGATCCGAATCGTGGGACGATTCGGTCATGTCCCGCGCCGGGTCCATCGGGCCGACGTAGGGCACGAACTTCGCGCCGAGCGTCTTCTTCATCTGGGCGTCCATCGCGTCGAGAAAGGTCGGCTCGTCTCTCTGTACGAACTTGCCAACGATGATGTCCTGCTGGAACTTGATGTCACACTCGCGCGTGCTCGCGAAGTTCTTGGTTATGGAGTGGTCATGGTAGAACTTCATCAGGTCGAGGCCGGACCCGAGCCGGTTGCGCCGGCCGTAGACGGTCGGGCACGGGGAGATGACTTCAATGAACGAGAAGCCGCGGTGGAGCAGGGCCTCCTTGATGGCTATCGTCAACTGGCGGACGTGGAGCGCGGTCCAGCGGGCGACATAGGTCGCACCGCACGAGTCCACCAGGAACGGAAAGTTGAACGGCCGCTCGAAGGCGCCGTAGGGCGCCGTGGTGGCAGACGCACCCTGGGGCGTGGACGGTGCGGCCTGCCCGCCGGTCATGGCGTAGTTGAAGTTGTTCACGCAGATGACGGTCATGTCCATGTTGCGGCGGGCGGCATGGATGAGGTGGTTGCCGCCGATGGATACGAGGTCGCCGTCGCCCGAGATAACGCACACCTTGAGGCGCGGGCTGGCTACCTTGAGGCCGGTCGCATAGGGCAGGGCGCGGCCGTGGGTAGTATGGAAGGAGTCGTACTTCAGATAGCCGGCAGCACGTCCGGTACAACCGATGCCGGAGACTACTACGATGTCTTCGCGCGGGATGGCGCTTTCCTGCGCCGCGGCGATGAACGCGGTCAGGCAGGTGCCAAGGCCGCAGGTTGAGCACCAGATGTGGGGCATCCGGTCCATGCGGAGGAAACCCTCCATCGGGTGGGAGTCGGTGGTGCCGCGCTTGCCGAGCAGTTGGTTAGGATTCATACAGGAAAGCCCGAATGACGAAGCTCGAATGACGAATGCGAGGATTCGGACTTCGGACTTCGAGCTTCGGACTTCATCTTGCCCCTTCCAGGATGGCTTTGAGGATGTCGTTGGGGTCGTGGACCCAGCCGCCGCAGTGGGGCACCAGCAGGGACTTGCACTGACCATTCGCCGCCCGTTCCATCTCGCGGAACATCTGGCCCATGTTGATCTCCGGCATCACCAGGCTCTTCACCTTGCCGGCCAGTTCGCGGATCCTCTTCTCCGGGAACGGCCAGACCGTGATGAGCCGCAGGAATCCGACCCTGATGCCCTGCTTGCGGGCATCGGTGATCGCCTTGGTCGCCACGCGCGCGCTGATGCCGTAGGCGACGACCACGACGTCCGCGCCCTCCACCTGTTCTTCTTTGACGATCATCAAGTCGTCAAGGTTGTTGCGAATCTTGTCCACCAGCCGTGACACGCAGACGCGCTGGGTATCGGCGTTGATGATGGGGTAGCCGCGCTGGTCGTGGGTCAGTCCCGTGACGTGGACGCGGTGGTCATCACCGGCGCGAATCATTAGCGGCACGCCGTCCTTTTCGGGCGCATAGGGCAGATACTTGTCTTTGGGGCCGCGGTACCAGCGGCGGGGCCAAACCTCAATCGTGTCCGCCTCCGGTATCACGACCTTCTCCGTCATGTGGCCCACGCACTCGTCCATCATGAACATCACCGGGACGCGGTACTTCTCCGACAGGTTGAAGGCGGTGACGGTCAGGTCGAAGCATTCCTGCGGGGATGAGGGCGAGAGGGCGATGATCTCGTAGTCGCCGTGGGAACCCCAGCGGGCTTGCATCATGTCCTGCTGTCCGGTCAGGGTCGGCAGGCCGGTTGACGGGCCGCCCCGCTGGACGTTCACAACAACGCAGGGAGTCTCGGTCATTACGCCGAGGCCTATGTTCTCCACCATCAGTGAGAAGCCGGGGCCCGATGTCACGGTCATGGCCCGAGCGCCGCCCCAGGCTGCTCCGAGTACGGCGGCAATTGATGCCAGCTCATCTTCCATTTGTATGAAAGTGCCGCCGATCCTGGGGAACCGTTCAGCTAGGCGTTCCGCGACTTCGGTGGAGGGAGTTATCGGGTAGCCGGCGATGAACCGGCAGCCGGCGGCGATTGCGCCCTCAGCGCAGGCGTGGTCGCCGTCGAGGTAGTGGGCGCCGGTCAGAACCGGTCCGCGCTTCGGCTTGCTCACTTGGCCGCCTCGGTTTCCTGTTCGTCCAGCGTGTTCCAGATGGCGAACTCGGGACAGAGCGCTTCGCACAACCGGCAGTTCACGCACTTCTCCGGATGCGAGACAACCGGCGGGTGATAGCCCTTGCGGTTGTATTCGGTTGACATCTCGAGTACCTGGCGCGGGCAGTAGGCAATGCAGAATCCGCAACCCTTGCAGCGTTCGAAGATAACGTGGACGTTGCCGTGTGGGGCCTGCTTGCGTTCGGCGTCGAGTGGTTTGCGCCAGTACTTCATCGTGGGTGAGGACGGGAATTATAGGCCTTGGCTGCCGAGGGTCAAGGGATTGTTGCCCCTATCCGGAGCCAGAACAAGGTTAACGCAATTGACTGGACACACGCTTCAGTTCAGGTAGTATTCAACCAGCAGCCGGGCCGCCGAGGGCGGCATCGCGGGCGGCGCGGATGCTCTGAAGCGCCGCAGTCCGCTCCAGGTCGCACTGGGCGTGGACACCGCCATCTTCGCCAACCCCGCGTTCCTAGCTGACAGAAACATAGTCCCTTAGACCGCCAGACCCGCAAAGAACCACGCCAGCGGCGCCTCCCCAGTTCGGTCTAGTGGCCGACGGGTGTGGGTGCGCCGGGGCGCCAGGAGGGCGAAATGACGCGCGGGCTCGGAGTTCTTTCCTGGAGCCGGGCCCGGGCGACTGAGAACTCGCCGTACTTGTCATTAACCGCATCAAGGCTGTCGAAGAGCGAGCCGGAGCGGGAGTTCTCGAATGCCGTGGTCTGCTTCAGGTCGCGGACCAGGCCGGAGACGCTGATTCCCAGCAGCCGCACCAGTCGGGGCGGCTGGTAGAGTTCCTTGAAGAGCTTCATACCGACCTGGTGGATGCGCAGACCGTCGTCGATGTATTGCTTCAGGCTGTGCTGTTTGATGAAGGTCGAGAAGTCGGCGTAGCGGAGTACGAGCGAGACCGTACGGCCGGCGAAGCTGTCCTTTCGCAGGCGGCGGCCGACCTGTTCGGACAGTTGCAGCAGATGGCGCTGTATTTCGGTGAGGTCGCGCGTGTCCTTGTCGAGCGTGAATGAATGTCCCATCGACTTGGTGGCGGGCTCGTGGAAATAGGGGAGAACCGGGTTTTCATCCACGCCCTGACCCATGTGCTTCAGGTGTGAGCCGACGATGCCGAAGGCACCATTCAACTGCTTCTCCGGATATCGCCCCAGTTCGCCGCAGGTTCTGATGCCGAGCCGGTTCAGTTTCTCCTGGGTCTTCGGGCCGATGCCGCACAGTTCCTGGACCGGCAGACTTTCCATCAGGGCCGCGACTTGAGACTGATTGACAATAGTCAGGCCGTCGGGTTTGTGCATCTCTCCGGAGAGCTTGGCTAATAGCTTGTTGGGGGCTATACCGATCGAGCAGGTCAGGCCGAAGTGCTCTTTGATGTAAGCCTTGATACTGCGGGCGATTACCTCCGGGCCGTGGAAAAGGTGCGCGGTCTGGGTTACGTCGAGGAACGCCTCGTCAATCGAGAAGACCTCGACCAAGTCGGTGAAGGTGGCATAGAGTGCAAGAATCCGGGTCGAGGTATCAACGTACTTGGCCGGGTGGCCGGAGACGAGGATGATTTCCGGACAGAATCTTTTCGCTTCGGGTATGGTCATCGCGGTCTTGACCCCGCGGCGCTTGGCTTCGTAGGATGCGGCGGCAATGACCGTGCGGCCGTCCGGGTCCCCGCACACGCCGATGGGCTTGCCGCGCAGGAACGGGAATGTCTGCTGTTCGACCGACGCGAAGAATGCGTCCATATCGACGTGCAGGATGATACGCTCGCGCACGATTTCCGATTTCCGATTCTCGATTGCCGATTGACCCAAGTTAGCCGTCGTCATAGGGGACAGCCATTTTGACCTTTGACTTTTGCCTTTTGACCTTTGACTTCACTCCGCATACGTTCCGGTTATCGTCCAATCCAGCGCCTTGGCGTTGTATGAAAGTTCGAACACGCTCGCGCCGTCGGAAACCGTGAAATGGTACACCTCGGCCTGACCCTGGATTTCGCGCCAGACATAGGTAACGTCCTGGATCCGGTACTCCCGGTTGCGCCAGATGAACATAACCGGCCGGAGCTTGTCGTGCGGGAACTTGGTGACAGTCCCCATACCGGGAGAGTCCCCATATATCGCGTAGACCTTTACATTCTCGCTGAGACGGTGATGCGTCACCTCGGCCTCCTCCAGTTCAGTCTCTGCGACCGAGCTGTCTTCAGCCGGCCAGAGTGAAGTCTGGAACGCTGCTGACGTACTCATTGTTTCTCCTTAAAGCCTGAATTCAGAGATAGAGAGCCACGGAAGCACGCACTGTCCGACAGGGGCCGTTGAGGCCAATCCGAATGAAACGAACCGTCGAGACTCTGTATTCTTCTGTTTAGTGTCTTTTGTGGCCTTCATGTCGGTTTCCGGGTTCTAATCCGTTATCTGTAATTGCGGAGCAGGCCGACAACTACACCGATTAGCTGGAAGTCCTGCCGATCCGGGCTGACCGTAATCGACTCGAACTCAGGGTTCTCCGGTTCGAGCACGACCTGTTCCCGACGCTGGTAGAAGCGCTTGACCGTGGCCTCATTGCCGAGCAAGGCGGCCACGATTTCGCCGTTCTCAGCGGCAGTCTGCGGCCTGACCACCACCATGTCGTCTTCCATGATGCCGGCGCCCTTCATGCTCTCGCCTTTTACCCTGAGCAGGAAGCAATCGCGGAACCGGCTGAGCGATACCTGGGCCTCGACGTTCTCGACCGCGAGCAGAGGAGAGCCGGCGGCAATCCGGCCGATCAGCGGCAGGGAGTCAGGCTGGTGTGCAGTCGAAAGACCGCGGGCCTGCCTGGGGGTGCGCCTTAGCAGGCCTTCATCTACCAGGATGTCGAGATGGTATTTCACCGCCTTCGTGCTCCTGATACCGACCGCCTTGCCGATTTCACGGATGCTCGGGGCACAACCATGCTCATTGGTGTAGGTACGGACAAACTCCAGAATCCTACTTCTACGGTCTTTATCTCTAGTAAACATACGTTTACATAGTAACTGAGGCGTGCCGTTTGTCAATCGGCAATCTGTGGTTTGATTACAGGGATCACTCGCTTTGCAAGGTGTTGTACGTCAATATGTTGCAGCCTGCAACGGTGAATGGTCTGTATGCTGGATCATGTTTATGGCTGTGCGGGGGTGGTGTCTTGCTGCTACTGTTGAACTAGGAGGGTTTGAGGGTGATGTGGCCATTGATGTGGCAGCCGCCACAGCATCAGAAACGTCAAGCACCGAGGTCAATGGTTGCGGCCAGCGGCGAGGCGGCATGCTTTGTCTCGTTGCCTCATTTGTTGACGGTTGTCAGCAAGCGGCTATATTTAGCGCGTGACTAGAAATATCTCGCGGAAGTCAGGTGCCCCGGCGACGGGGTGTGTTCTCACTCCCGCGCTCAAACCCGTTTTCCTTTTGTTCTCCTGTTTCTTTCCATGCTGAAAGGCAAGGTTATCATCGGCGGCGTGGTTGGGCTTCATGCCCGGCCGGCGTCGAGCTTCGTGCAGTTGTCGGAGCGGTACACGTCTGAAATCCGGCTGGTGAAGGACGGCATGCGCGTGAACGGGAAATCCATCCTTGCCATTCTGACATTGGCGGCGTCCAAAGGGAGCGTCGTCGTGCTTGAGGTCAATGGTGAGGATGAGCGCGAGGCGTTCGAAACGCTGAAGCATAAGCTCGAGATACTGGATCGGGATGAAGCGTAAGCCGGAGAAAAGCTGCCGGGGTATACCGGTGTCGCCGGGGTTCGCGTTTGGGGCGGTGCGTGTCTACCGTCAGTACGCGCCCGACCCGGTGGAAAGAACGCTTGAACCATCAGAGGTAGCGGACGAGTTGAAGCGGTTCCGGCAGGCGTTGAGCGCGGCAGGGCACGAGCTACATACCCTTCATACGCAGGTCAAGAGGGATCTCGGGTCCGATTTTGCCGACTTCATCCAGGTCCAGCTCACGCTGATCAGGGATGAGGAAGTCATCAAAGGCACCGAAGCGCTCATCCGCGAGGCCCGGCGGAACGCCGAATTTGCGTATGCTCAGACCGTGAAGCTTCTGTCCGAACCCGTAGCGAAGTCGGCGGATCCCCTGTTCAAGGAGCGGATGCTCGACATCGCCGATGTAGCCAACCGGGTCATGCGCAATCTGCTGGGCGATGATTCGCGCTCGCTGCTCGAGGTCGAGCCGGGCACCGTGGTGTTCGCTCACGACCTGCCGCCGTCCGAAGCCGCGCTGCTGGACCCGCGCAGGATAGTCGGGCTCGTACTCGAGGCCGGTGGCAAGACGTCCCATACCGCGATCATGGCCAAGGCCAAGGAGATACCCGCGGTAGCCGGCACCGGTCCGCTCTGCGAGGTCGTGACTGACGGTCAGAAGGCTTTTGTCGACGGGTACCGGGGGTTGGCGATTCTCAGCCCGAGCGCGAACCGGCTGCGGGCGTACGACGACGAGATAGAGCGCAGGCGGGTCTACCGTCAGTCACTCAGCGTCCTTCTGACCCGCGATCCCGTCACCGTGGACGGGCGGACCATTGACCTGTCGGCGAACATAGAGTTTGTGGCTGAGGCCAGAGCCGGGAAGCGATATGGCGCACGAGGCGTGGGGTTGTTCCGAACCGAGTACATGTACTTGGCCAAGCGCCGGCCGCCGACCGAGGAGGAGCAGTTTCTCGTATACGCCGAAGTCGCCAGGTTGTTCAAACCATACCCGGTCATTATCCGGACGTTTGACCTCGGAGGCGACAAAGTCCTGGCCGGCTACAGCGAGGCGAATCCTTTTCTGGGTCTGCGTGCCATACGTCTGACGCTGGGTAGGTTGGATCTGTTTGGTGATCAGCTGCGCGCGATCCTGCGGGCGTCGGCATTCGGGAACGTGAAGGTGATGTTTCCGATGGTCTCGACTATCGAGGAGTTGCGTCGGGCAAAGCTGGAAGTAGGGAAGGCAAAGGGAGCGTTGAGGGAGAGAGGTCTGGAGTTTGACCCTGACTTCGAGGTCGGGGTGATGGTCGAGACGCCGTCGGCTGCAATCATGGCTGACCGGCTGGCGCACGAGTGCAGCTTTCTGTCAATAGGTTCGAACGACCTTACCCAGTACACGCTGGCAGTGGACCGAGGCAACGAGCATGTCGCCAGGTTGTATGATCACTTCCACCCGGCGGTGCTGCGGCTCATCAAGCAAACAATCGACGCTGCGCACCAGCAGGGGATATGGGCAGGAATGTGCGGTGAATTCGCATCCGATCTGCTTGGGATGCTGCTGCTGCTGGGCATGGGAATCGATGAGATGTCGGTGTCTCCCGGTGTCATTCCGGAAGCCAAGGGGATAATCCGCAACATTGACGCCGGAGCGGCAGCCGAGGTCGCGGCTCAGGCGCTGAAACTGGGTACCTCGCTGGAGGTGAAACACCTTCTGCGTCGAGCGATGGATCGGAAGTTCCCGAAACTGACCGAATTCCAGTTTGAGGAGAACAAGGGCAAATGATGGCGTCTTTGGGCGACGGAACGGGACGGATGGTCCAGCTCGCGATGAGTCTGCCTGAACAGCTTGCGGCCGGGGCGAAGGCGGCGGGCGCGGCCCGAATCGGCATGGCAGGCGGTTTTGACTCAGTGGTAGCAGCAGGTATGGGCGGGTCAGGTATTGGCGCGAAGATAGTGCAGGGGTTGCTACTGGCTGAATGTCGACTGCCAGTGTATGTCTGCAATGACTACGACCTTCCAGCCGCTGTGTCCGAGAAGGCCCTGTTCGTGGCGGTCAGCTACTCAGGGAATACCGAGGAGACGCTGTCCGCCTACGCGCAGGCCCGTAGACGGGGGTGCCGTGTCATCGCCATTACCAGCGGTGGCGAACTGGGTCGGCTTGCGGCAGCAGCCGGGTACCCGGTTATGGCGGTTCCGGTCGGGATGCCCCCGCGCGCGGCGCTGGGATACCTGTTCTCGACACTGCTGGTGTGCCTGGAACGACTCGGCGTGTGTGCGAACCACCAGCGCGATCTCGATATGGCAGTCCGGCTGATGCGGAACAGGCGCAAGTCCTGGTCTGTGCGGGCCCGCACGATAGCGAAGCACATTGGCGGACGGCTGCCAATCGTCTATTCGACCAGCCGAATGCTCGATGCGGTGGCTGACCGCTGGCGCTGCCAACTCAACGAGAATGCAGGCGTGCTCTGTCATACCAGCTCGTTTCCTGAGCACAACCACAACGAAATCGTCGGCATCGGTCGTCCCAAACATCCGGGACGGAACGTGGTCGTGATCGCCCTGTTGGATCGCGAAACCCACCCGCGTACCCGGTATCGACTGGAGTCAGTGCTGGACATTACCGAAGATGCCTACTACCTTGCCATCCGGATTGAGGGCGAAGGACGGTCGCGCCTCGCCCGGGTCTTCTCGCTGGTGATGCTGGGTGACCTGGTTTCCGTGGAATTGGCTCGACTGGCAGGCAAAGATGCGATGGAGATTGATCGGATCGACGAGTTGAAGCGCCGCATGGCGCAGAAGCGAGGTTGAACCGTGCAGTTCAAGGCAGTGATTCCCGCAGCAGGCGAAGGCAGGCGACTGAAGCCGCACACCCACACTACTCCCAAAATCCTCCTCGAAGTTGCAGGCAAGCCGATCATCGGCCACATCATGGACCGGCTGCTTCCGGCCCGCCCGGACGAAGTGGTTGTCGTTGTCGGCGCCCAGGGCGATCAGGTCAGGAACTACCTAACCAGCGAGTATCGTTGTCCGTTCCGGTTCGTGCAGCAGACCGACCCGAAGGGCCTGGGCGATGCGATTTACCGGACCAGGGATGTTTTCGCCGGCGAATCGGTCCTTATCCTGCTGGGGGATACGATTGTCGACCTCGATATGTCAAACATGGTGGGTCGCGGCAATGTCATCGGCGTGAAGGAAGTCGCCGACCCGCGCCGATTCGGAGTGGTCGAACTAAGGAACGGCTACGTGAGTCGTTTCGTCGAGAAGCCGGACCGGCCAAAGAGCAATCTTGCTATTGTCGGCGTCTACTTTTTCCGTGAGGCGACCCGCCTCTTCCGGGCGCTTGAACGTCTCATTGCCCGGGGGCGGACCACCAAGGGTGAATACCAGCTCACCGATGCGCTGCAGCTCATGGTAAACGACGGCCTGAGAATAAGGACGCGCAGCGTAGGACATTGGCTCGACTGCGGCACGCGTGATTCGGTGCTGGCCACCAACCGGCACTTGCTGTCGCATGACGGATACTACAAGCCGCGGGCGGGTACAGTCATCATACCGCCGGTGTTCATACACGACCGGGCCAGGGTGCAGTCATCAGTTATCGGGCCCAACGTGTCGGTAGGTGCTGATGCCGACATACACGGTTCCATCATCTGGGACTCAATCATCAACCGGCACGTGGTAGTCAAACACAGCCTGCTCGAGGGGTCGATACTGGGCGAGAATTCGGTCGTGCGCGAGAGCCCGCGCAAGCTCAACCTCGGCGGATTCTCCGAGCTCGAAATGGGCTGAGCTCGCTGGGAATGACGGATTCCCCAGTGCGGCCTGCCGAGTGGTCCTGGTACTTCTGACTGTGCTGAGATTCAGCATTGAGAAGACCGACACCCGTGCCCGGCTGGGTCGCTTGGTGCTTCCCCACGGTACTGTCTGCACGCCCTGTTTCATGCCTGTTGGCACTCAGGGGTCGGTCAAGACCCTGACCCCGGCCGAGGTGGTTGAGAGCGGTGCGGAGATCATCGTCTGCAACACCTATCACCTCTATCTACGGCCTGGATACAAGCGGGTTCAGGCAGCCGGTGGGCTGGCGAAGTTCATCGGGTGGAGCCGGCCGATTCTGACCGACTCGGGTGGGTTTCAGGTCTACTCGCTGGCCGCGCTGACACGGGTGACCGACGAAGGCGCCGAGTTCCAATCCCACGTCGACGGCAGCCGGCACCTTTTCACCCCGGAACTGGTGGTGGAGATTCAAGAGGCCCTGGGTTCGGACATAGCGATGTGCCTCGACGAATGCCCGCCATATTCCGTCAGCCGACCGGTTGCCGAGGCAGCGGTGGCAAGAACCTCGCTTTGGGCTGAGCGGTGCAGCCGGGCCCGCCAGCCCGACACCAACCTGTTCGGTATAGTGCAGGGCGCCACCTACGCCGACTTGCGGGAGACGAGCGCCAAGTCGCTCGTTGCTCTTGATCTGCCCGGGTACGCAATCGGCGGCCTGTGTCTGGGTGAAGCGTCGGATGTCACGTACGATATGGTCGGGCGCGTTGTTCCTCTGCTGCCAGTTGACCGGCCGCGCTACCTGATGGGCGCGGGCTACCCCGAGGACATCATCGCCGCGGTGCGGCTTGGCATCGACATGTTTGACTGCGTCCTTCCCACCCGCAACGGCCGAACCGGCACCGCATTCACCAGCGCGGGGCGCGTCGCCATTCGCAACAGCCGGTATGCCGATGACCCCGCAATGCTCGACCTGATGTGCGATTGCTACACCTGTCGTGGTTTCACGCGGGCATACCTGCGTCACCTGTTCGTGGTCGGAGAGGCGTTGGGTCCGAAGTTGCTGACGTTGCACAATGTTCGGTTCTACCAGAGATTGATGCAGAACATCCGGGCTGCGGTCGAACGAGGCGCGTTTGACAGGTGGTCCAGCGAGTTTCTGGATCGATACCGGCCGGGAGCTGAGCCGGCCGGGAATGAAAGTGACCGCTAGCTTCGAACCGAGGAGGCAAGAATGAAGAAGCTGAGTGCAGTGCTGACCGCGGCGGCAGTCATTGCCGTCCTCTCCTGCGGCGGAAACACCGGCACAACTGGCGCCGGCAGCGGAGTCATCAAGGTCGGCTTGATCGTGCCCCTGACCGGTGACGTGAAGACCTTCGGCGAGTCTACCCGAAACGGCGCGATGCTC
Organism: candidate division WOR-3 bacterium; assembly: GCA_016867815.1. Classification (NCBI taxonomy): domain Bacteria; kingdom Pseudomonadati; phylum Caldifarciminota; species Caldifarciminota bacterium. Next base: position 14,719 of record VGIR01000023.1, read on the forward strand.
GCTATTGATGAGGTGAACGCCGCAGGCGGTGTCAACGGCCGGAAGATAGGCGTTGTTGCTACCGACGACAAGAATGACCCGACGGAAGCGGGGAATGCGGGAGCCAAGTTGATAGACATGGACCGGGTGGTGGCGATTATCGGCTCCGTGTCATCGAAGTGCTCCGCACCGCTTTCCGACAAGTGTCAGAGCGTGAAGATACCGATGATAACTCCGACCTCCACTGCCCCCAAGGTGACGGTTGGGGAAGACGGCAGGCGCAAAGACTTCGTGTTCCGCGCCTGCTTCATCGATCCGTTCCAGGGCACGGTCGCGGCCAAGTTCGCGGCGGAGAGTCTGCAGGCGAAGACGGCGGCCGTCATGTACGACGTCGGCAATGACTATTCCAAGGGTCTGGCCGACTACTTCAAGGTCGCGTTCGAGAAGACCGGCGGCAAGATCACGGGGTTCGAATCCTACGCAAAGGACGACGTCGATTTCTCGGCGCTGCTGACCAAGGTAAGGCAGTCCGGGCCGGATGTTCTGTTCATACCGGACTACTACAACAAAGTCGGTCTGATTGCCAAGCAGGCGCGGCAGCTCGGGGTTGCGGCCAAGTTCCTCGGCGGTGACGGCTGGGATTCACCTGAGATGGCGAAGATTGCGGGTGATGCTATAGTCGGCGGTTGCTTCACGAACCACTACTCGCCGGATGACCCGCGGCCAGAAGTCCAGGAGTGGGTTAGGAAGTACCAGGCCAAGTATGGCCAGAAGCCGGATGCACTCGCCACGCTTGGCTACGATGCGGCTCTGCTACTCATTCAGGCGTTGAAGAGCGCACCCAACGCGAGGCCGGAGGAAATCAAGGCGGCGCTAGGCGCCATCAAGGACTTTCCCTGTGTTTCTGGGAAGATCACCTTCGATGAATGGGGCAACCCGATCAAGAGTGCTGCCGTCTTGGCGTATACGAAAGACGGCCAGAGGTATGTGACCACGATCAATCCCTAGTCCGTAGAGCGAAGCTGGACAGAGGGGCTGCCACGTGGCCGCCCCTCTGTACGCAAGGGCCGAGACGGCCTGGCGGGCCGGAGGGCGGGCTAGGAGTTCGGCGACGTCGTTCAGCAGGAACTCCATATTCCTCTGTTGAGACATAGAGAGCGGTCTTACTCCCGGCTCCGTGAAGGACTCCATTGTGTCTTTGCTCCGTGACACGGTCGCAGTAGCTTCACGGGGAGTCATTGAGGGTGCTTGACTTTGAGAGCCGATTGTCTATGCTACGTTTTCTGGAACACCCCGGAGGACCCAATTGCCCGATAAGCTGAAGTTCGGTTTCTACTGGGCGGCCTCGTGCGGAGGCTGCGAGATCGCCGTTCTCGATACCAACGAGAAGATCCTCGACGTGATTGCGCGGGCCGACATCCTGCTTTGGCCCGTGGCCATCGACACTAAGTACTCGGACGTGAAGACTATGCCGGACCGTCACATGGACGTCTGTTTCTTCAACGGGTCGATCCGAAACTCGGAGCAGGAGGAGCTTGCCCACCTGCTGCGGAAGAAATCCAAAGTGATGATTGCGTTCGGTTCGTGCGCCCACCACGGCTGCATTCCCGGTCTCGCCAACCTCTCCGGCCGCGAGCAGATTCTCAAGCACGTCTACACTGCGGAACCGTCGGTCGTCAACCCAGATGGCACCAGGCCGCTGGTGCAGGGCAAGGTCCCGGAGGGCGACGTGACGCTGCCCGAGTTCTACGACAAAGTGTCCCCGCTGAAACACGTGGTCGATGTTGACTACTACCTGCCGGGATGCCCGCCCGCGGTGTCGGGAATTCTGGACGCGGTCACGGCCATCTTCCAGGGGACACTCCCGGCCAAAGGCAGCATACTCGCACCGGCCAAGGCATTGTGCGACGAATGCGACCGGAACCAGCATTTGGCGAAGAAGATGCCGGACGTCAAGAGGGTGTGGGAAGTCCAAGCCGACCCGGCAGTCTGCTTCCTCGAGCAGGGCATCGTTTGTATGGGGCCGGCGACCCGTGGCGGATGCGGCCAGCGGTGCATCAACGGCAACTGGCCGTGCACGGGTTGCATGGGGCCGACGCCTGATGTTTCAGACCAGGGCGGCAAGATGATCTCGGCGCTCGCGTCAGTGCTGAGAGTGGACGACGAGAAGAACATCGCCGGGCCGGAGACCGAGAAGCTGCTGGCCAAGGTCAAGGATCCGGTCGGCACGTTCTATATGTACGGTTTGGCCGACGCGACCATCGGCAGCCGGAGACAGAGGTGAGCACACGGATCACGATTGACCCGATTACCCGGCTTGAGGGTCACGGCAAGATAGAGATCTTCCTCGACGACAAGGGGGAGGTTGAGAACGCCTATCTGCAGGTGCCGGAGTTGCGCGGGTTCGAGCAGTTCTGCGTGGGCCGCAAGGCCGAGGACATGCCGCAACTAACCAGCCGCATCTGCGGCGTCTGCCCGGTTGCGCACCACTACGCCGGGGTGAAGGCGCTCGACGAAGCCTTCGGGGTCAAGCCTACCGAGACCGCGCTCAAGCTGCGCGAGTTGATCTACTGCGGCTACATTGTCTACGACCACGTTCTGCACTTCTACTTCCTGGGCGGGCCGGACTTCGTGGTCGGGCCGGACGCGCCCAAAGCGAAGCGGAACATCCTTGGTGTCATCGAGAAGGTCGGCGTGGACACGGCCAGGGAGGTCATCAAGCACCGGGCCTACGGCCAGCGGATAACCGAGATTCTCGGGGGCAAGCCGACCCATCCGGTGAGCGGCGTACCCGGCGGCCAGACCAAGGTGTTGACCGAGGAGGGCCGCAAAGAGATCGAGACGATGTCGAAGTCCTGCGTGGAATTCGCCAAGTTCACCCTGCAGATGTTCGAGGACGTAGTCCTGAAGAACCCGGCCTACATGGCGCTGATAACAAACCCGAAGCTCGGTCATGCGGTGTACAACATGGGCATGGTGGATGAGAAGAACCGGGTGGCTTTCTACGACGGGAAGGTCCGGGTCACCGACCAGAAGGGCAAGGAGTTCGTCAAGTTTGAGGGCCGCGACTACCTGGACCACATCGCCGAGCACGTGCTCGACTGGAGCTACGTCAAGGCCACCTACCTCAAGGCGATCGGCTACAGGGGCCTGGTTGACGGACCGGACTCGGGTCTCTACCGGGTCGGCCCGCTCGGCCGGCTCAACGTCGCCGACGGGATGGCAACGCCCGGAGCCGACGCGGCCTACCGGAAGCTGTTCGACACCTTCGGCACTAGGCCGGTCAACTCGACGCTGGCTTATCACTGGGCCAGATTGGTGGAACTGCTCTACGCCTCGGAACGGGCGCTGGAACTCGCGACCGACCCCGGGATAACCGGAACCGACATCCGGAACATGAAGTTCGACATGAAGGCCGAGGGCGTCGGCGTGGTCGAAGCAGCTCGCGGAACGCTTTTCCACCACTACCGTCTGACCGAGGACCGGATGATCGAGAAGGTGAACCTGATCGTCGCGACGACCAACAACAAGGGCCCGATCTGCATGTCCGTCCGCGAGGCGGCGAAGGAACTGATTCACAAGGGCAAAGTGGACGACGGGCTGCTCAACACGGTCGAGATGTTCTTCCGGGCCTACGATCCGTGCTTCGGGTGTGCTTCGCACGTGCTGGGTCGGCCCACGGTCGTGATTGACGTCCGGAACCAGTATGGTGATCTGGTACAGCAAATGGCCGGCTAGGTCTTGAAAAGGAGGGCAGCGGCCATAGACTGTCCTTGATGCCCCCCGACCTGACCGTTATCTTCATTAGCTACAACTCAGCCCGATTGCTGGAGCGCGCGCTGTCGACACTGCGTGATGCCGAGCCCCTGCTGCGGTTCGAGGTCCTCGTTGTGGACAACGGTTCACTCGACCGCGAGCGTCTCTTCTTGGTCTGCCGCGAGAATGGAGCCCGGCTGTTGGCCCTGAACCGGAACATGGGCATAGGGGCTGCAGCAAACAGAGGTCTCCGTTATGCCCGCGGCAGGTATGTGGCCGTGGGCAACCCCGATCTGGTCTTCACAGAGGGTGCAGTGTCTGCTCTCGTTCGTTTCATGGACATGCAGCGGGACGCGGGCGTGGTTTCTCCCCAGTTCGTCTACGCCGACGGCTGCATACAGCCCTCGGCGAGACGGCTTCCCAGAATGCGCTACATCTTCGCGGGGCGCAGGTCGCCGCTGGCACGCATCTCGTCGCACTTGGCGCCGTCAGCCGAGTTTCTCTACTCTGGAGCCGACATGAGCGCGAGCCCTGTGGCGGTCGAGGCCGTCATCGGCGCCTTCATGGTCTTCAGGCGGGAAGCGTTGGAGCAGGCAGGCGCCTTCGACGAACGTTACTTCATGTACGCCGAGGACATGGACATCTGCCGAAGGATCGGGAGGGACTGGAGGGTCTTTCTGCTACCAACTTCGCGCATTGTCCACCTCGTGGGCCAGACCCGCCGCCAGTTTGTCAAACTGTCCGAGTTCCACAGACTTCGATCCCACCGGTTGTTCTTCAGAGACGGAGCACTAGGCCTGAGAGCGATTGCGCTGGACGTCCTATTCTCGTACTACCTTGCATGTCAGCAGGCCGCGCGCCTAGTCGGAGTCAACGAGTTCGAGTACTCCTGGGCACAACACCGATGAACATCGTTGCTGTAGCGGTAGCCTTCGTGGTGGGAACAGCCGTCGTGCTCTTGGCTACGCCTCAGGTCATCAGGCTATCGCATCGGCTAGGCCTCTATGACCGGATTGACCACGGCAAGAGCCATCGCGGCCTGAAACCCCGGCTCGGCGGAGTGGCGATGTTTGTCGGTGCAGTCCTTGCCATGGCGGCCGGTCTGCTGATTGAGGGGCGCTACACCTTTGTGAAGGCTGTGATTTCGGGCGTGGGTTTCGGTCTTGTCTTCGTGGTTTCGCTTTGGGACGACATTCGTGGGCGCCCCTGGTGGTTGCGGCTAATCGTTCAGGCCATTGGTGCAACGGCCTTCGCATTGGTCACCGTGCGTCCGTTCGTGTGGTTCAGCGTCCCGTTCTTCGGTACTTTCTCACCCGGACTGTGGTCCTATCCAATCGCCGTCCTCTGGCTGATGATGACCACGAACGCTCTGAATCTCATAGATGGAACTGATGGTCTAGCGGCTGGTATCGCAGCCATCGCCGGTACCGTTCTTCTTGTGTCGGCCTGGAAGAACGGGTTGATGGGACCAGCGATGCTCGCGGCGGTCACGGTGGGGGTCTGCGTGGGGTTCCTTCCTTACAACCTGCCGCCAGCTCGGATCTTCATGGGAGACGCAGGAGCCACACTCCTTGGATTCACGCTCGGGGCCTCATCGTACACGGGAGGGGGAAAGAACGTCGGGTTCATGAGTCTGCTGATCCCGATTCTGGTTCTGGCGGTTCCGCTGTCTGACGTGGTTGGCGCAATCGTGCGTCGGTCCTCGCGCGGAGACAGCATCTTCGAAGCCGATCAGAGGCACATTCATCACGTTCTGCTGGCCACCGGGTTGGGTCCTCGAAGAACTCTGATCCTGCTCTATTCTGTGACGGCAGTGCTGGGTGCCACAGGGCTGGTCCTCGCTGGAGGGCCGAGGAATGTTGTGCTGCTTGTGGCGGTATCGGTCGGGCTTGGGGCTCTTTTCCTGATGCGGAGCCGCGGCGCTTGACTCTTGCGGGATTGACGTGGCGTTGAAGCGCGATACAATTCGGTGATCGCCATGTGGCCATACCCTCCAGGATTTCCGTTGACAGAACATGAGCGAAGCTTCTGAGTAGCATGTTCATACTGACGGCGCTTGCAGTTCTGCTGTCCGGGACCGCGCAGTGGCGGGCCTATACCAACACCAACTTCATCAACGACATGGTGGGGACCGACTCGGTGCTTTACCTTGCCAGCTACGGCGGAGTCGCCGCGCTCGACATCCGGCCTGGTCCGATGCTGCGGCGGACCTTCGTCAACACCGACGGACTGCCGACTATCCGGTGTCTCTGCATCGGCCGGGATGCGTCCGGCAACCTCTGGGTCGGGACCGACGGCGGTGGACTGACTGTGATTGAGCCGGGCAATGGGCGCGTCTGGCAGTACCGTCCAAGCGACATCGCGTTGAGAGTAAGGGCTCTGACCTTCGATGGGACCAGAGTGCTTTGCGGTTCTGACCAGGGCCTGTACATGATTGAGACCCGGGGCACGCTGCTCGACTTCGATGATGACAGCATCGTTCGATTCACCACGACACGGGTCCCGGAACTGCTCAGCGACCAGATACTCTGCATAGGGGCGTTTGACCAGTACTGGGTCGGCACCAACCGTGGAGTCGCGGCCGTGGACCGCAACTTCCAGACGTGGACGCCGTACCGCCAGCCATTCGGTGATTCGGTTCGGGCAGTTGCCGTGTGGCACGACAGCCTGCTCATTGCCACCGATTCCGGGCTGGCCATCCGGGAGAGCGCGGCTTTCCGTCCGGTCGTTGCTTTCGGGGAGCCGACCGCCGTCCACGACCTCGCTGTATCGGGAACGAGGATCTATATTGCGACTCAGGTCGGGCTCTATGAAGGAGACGAGGCCGACTCCGCCCGGTTCTCCGTAATCCTGAACGAAGACACCCGCGCCCTGCATTTTGCCGATGCCTTGTGGGTGGGGTGCGGTGGCAACGAACTGCAAGGGTCCGGTCTGCGCTATGCGTACTCGGGTCAGTCCTGGAACTCGTATCACAACAGCGGCATCTGGTCGGCGGCGATTTCCGATTGCGCAGTGGATTCGGCCGGTGGCATCTATCTTTGTCACTATGATGCGCCGATATCCGCGATCGATTCGACCGGCAGGGTTTCGCTGCACTGGGGCGTGCTGCCGCGTCCGTTCCAAGTGAGGGTCGATTCCAAGGGACGGGTCTGGCTCGCCCACTTCGCCAGTGACGGCGGTTTGTCGGTGTACGATCCCTCCTACGGTACTTGGCAGAAGGTGCAGTGGGGCGCATCGTCCAGTTGGAACATCATTGATGCATTCGGTCTGGACCAGAACGACACGAAGTGGGTGTTCAACGGTGGGGCTGCAGTGGTGGCGGTCGACTCCACTCTCCGACAGACGGAGTTCCAGATCCCGGGCCTGGGGCCTCCGCCGGGCGGCCTCTATGAGTTCGCGTTCGACTCGCGTGACCGTGTCTGGTTGGGGCTGAATGTCGGACTGGTGATGATCGACTACGCGCGGACGCTGAGCGACCGTTCCGACGATGCGTACGCGATTGTGTCCAGTGGGCTGCCGTCGGCCGAGGTCAGGTCGGTGGCAGTTGACGGTCAAGACAACGTCTGGGTCGCTACCTCGAGCGGTGCGGCGGTATGGGATGGCGCATCGTTTCAGGTCTTCTCGACGGTCAACAGCGGCATTGTTGCGAACAACGTCTACCGCGTCCGGGTAGATGCATCCGACCGGGTCTGGCTGCTGACCGAGGACGGGCTCTCGATCTACGACCAGGTAACCCGGAACTGGACGAGCTTCACACCCCAGAATAGCGGGCTGATTGCCAATCCGCAGGAAATCGTCGGGTTCTACTCGGCTATGGCGCTGAGCGACGAACTCGGACTGGGACTGATCGGGTCGCAGGGCGGGCTCTCGGTCTATGACTACGCGGTGGACCCGGAGAGCACTGCCGAACATCTCCGAGTCTACCCAAACCCGTGTGTTCTCGGTGTGCATACCGGTGTGGTGATTGACGAGCTTCCCTACGATGCGACCAAGGTAGAGGTGCGGACGCTTTCCGGACGGCCGGTAGCGGAGTTGCGGGTCGAGCGTGCCCGCCATCAGGCCGTCTGGCGGCCAAGTGGCCAAGCCAGCGGGCTCTACCTGCTGGTTGTGAGCACTCCGCGCGGGGTGCGGGTCGAGCGCGTGGCGCTGGTCAGACCTTAGGCCCGAACTGCAAGCTGACGGGTTGGACTATGGCCGGGCCGCCCGGTGGTAGGGCGCGGACTTATGCTTCGGTCTCTCCTCGGTCGGTTCTTCCATGCACGAATCGAAATAGCGGCACTGGGAGCAGCAGTCTTCGGACAGTTTGCTCTTGGCCCGGCAAAGCTCGTAGCCAGAGCAAGCACGACAACACATGGTTGGTGACCTCCTTGGTTAGGTGAAACGGGGAAAGGGGGAATGACGAAGTCAGGACTTGGTCATTGCCACTTGTGACTTCCTTGCTTTGCCCGTGAGGGGACATACTGGCCTGATTATTGCGTGGTGGAGAGCAGCAGGCAGAGCTCTCGGGTCAGCTCCGCTGCCGTGGCGGCGCCGGCTGAAGGCTGCATCGCTCTCGGGCAGACCTCGACCAGGTCGCAACCGACAACCCTGAGCCCGGCGAGACCGGCGAGAGACAGCGCGAGGTCGCGGTAGGAACATCCGCCGGGTTGGGGTGTCTGCACGTCCGGCATCGCGCCCGGGTCAAGCACATCAATGTCCAACGTCACATAGACTGGACGGTCCCCGATCGCGGAAAGCACTTGCTTGACCGGCGTCAGCACCTCGAATGGGAACACATTCCGTTCGGACATCTCAGCGGCATGGGAGAAGGATCTGATGCCGAGTTGGAAGAGCCGTTCCCTCGGGATTGTGTCCAGCACGCGCGCCATAGCGGTGGCATGGCATACACGCTCGCCCAGGAAATCCTGGCGCAGATCGGAATGAGCGTCATACTGGATCACGCACAGGTCAGGCAGTCCTCTGGCGAGTTCAGCTATGATGGGGGCGGTGATTGTGTGCTCGCCGCCAAGCGCGAGCTGTTTCGCCCCGCTTGCCGTACTCCGCCGGGTTGTTTCAGCAATGAGGTCCAGCGGAGCAGCGGGGGTCGGGAAAGTGAAGGCAAGGTTGCCGGCATCGTGGATATTGGTTCCCGAAATGTCACGTTTCTGGAAGGGGCTGAATGACTCGATGTTGTCCGCGGCCGCGCGTATGGCGTCCGGTCCGAACCGCGCACCGGGAACAAAAGAGCTGGTCCGGTCAAGCGGCATTCCGACAACGATAACGCTCGCGTCGGAAGCGCCCGCCGTCGCGTAGTATAGCGCCATGCGCCTGAGCCAGCTTACAGCTCTGCGCCTCGAAGTCAAGAGAGCGTGCCGAGTAAGGTGTCCAGTCTGCCCGCGCCAGGATGTATATCCGCTTGATCCCGGAGGGAAGCCATGTCTGCACTGCGTACGACTTGAGCGTTCGATACCCGGGGAGAACACCGAACGCAATCACATACTGATTGTCCTTGACCCACCAGGGACTACTGCCCGGCTTGCGGACATGGTTCTCTGAGTAGGTGTAGAGGCCGTTGAACTCGAACCCGCCATCGATTCTCTCCGCGGGTACCTCGAGGGTGCGCGTCAAATGCCTGATTGCCTGCCACCGTACCCGGTTCCAGGCCATGTAGTCGTGGACTGAGCTGACCGAGAACGCGGCGTATGCCAAAGTTGCCACCAGCGATCCCACTAGTGCCAGTCGGCCGGGAGGATGTTCTCGCAGCGCCAGAGTCGCAGGTGCAAGCAGTAGCGGCAGGTAGAAGACCATGTACCGGTCGAACTGGTGCACGAGCGAGAGCGATACAAGGTACAACCCGGCCAGCGAAAGACAGACGGTTGCGGATCGCGACGAGAGTGCGCTCTCTGTCGAACGTACGAGCATCTCGAGCAGGAGCGCACTACCAAGAAGGGTCAGGAGTCCGAGTACGGCCTTGGCAGCCGGGCTGCCGGAGAAGATGGCGAATTCAGGGGGGCGGGCCAAGGTGAATGGTCCCACACCGCGGTCGGAGAGGATGTTGCCCGGAAGCGTGACACGGCAGAAGTAAGCAATCCCGATCAGGACCGCCGACATCAACAGAAGCAGCAGGAGGCGTTTCGCGTGAGTGCGAGAGACGAACAGCAGGCCAAAAGGAAGGGTGAAGATGCCGAGATACATGCAGGTGATTAGGAGAGACCGGGCAGCTTGTCCGGCAATGCCTGATGGCCCAGTTGCGATGATGGCACGGATCTGAGTCCACTGAGCGAAGTAGCCCGTGGGAAGCCTACCGGTCCGAGCAAGCCACAGGGTGTACACGACATAGGCCACGATGGTGAGCAGGGATAGCCCTACGGAGAGCATGACTTCCCGTGCAGTGGCGCGGCCACGGCAAAGAGAGGAGATGCCGAAGGCAACCGGTATCAGCATGCCCGTCTGTCTCAGCAGCGTGGCCATGATTGCCACACACATGCCCAACCCGAGCAGGAAACGGTTTTCTCGGTCGGCGCCTCTAGACAGCAACAGGATTGAGCCGAGAGTCAAGGCAATGAACGGTATGTCGGTCATGAAAGTGTGAGAGAGGTTGAGGAACACGGGGCTGAACAACAGCAGAAGTGGGGCGAGCAGTGCGGGCAGAGGGCGCTCGCCTTCTGTAAGGCTCAGCAACAGCAGCAACAGCAAGGCGGCCAGCGAGAGAAAGAGCGTAGATACCCGCAAGGCCGTGAAGGAGAACCCGGCGGGGACTGTGAACAGTGCGCCCCACAGTACCTGTGTGAGCAGCGGCATCGAGGTCCAGTTTGCTAGCCGGTACTCGTGGTTCGAAACCAGGTTCCGGACTGCCTGGCCATACGACCAGTCATCGTTGAGTGGGAAGTCGCCCAGCGGGTTTGTCAGTACCACGACGGCCACGAAAAGGCATGAAAGAACAAGGGCAGAACGGGCGGGCTCGCCAAATCCGGGGCGCCTGATGTCGTGGACCTCGTTGCCGGATGCGCGAGTTGGCCGATGTCCGCCAGTCTCCGCACCGGCTTCACCCGAGGAAAACGGAGGCGACATTCCGGTGATGTTACGTGTCTTGTCAGAGCAAGTCAAATGCGCTACAGGCAGCAAGGTTGCTTGCGGACCTGGACCGTTGGTGGTTCGGCCGCACTGGATTGACTGGCGACCCTGCGGCAAGTAGGCTTCGCCCAGTGAGAATCGTGGTGTCGGCCGGAGAGGCCTCTGGTCGCGTGCTCCGCGACCTGTTCCGTTTGGTGATGGACGGGTTCGATCCTGCCTGCGAGGTTGTCTCCCTGCAAGAGTCGGCGGGGCTCGATCCGGTGCTGGGGTTCGCCGAGGGCATCCGCGCCTGGCCCAGGCTGCGCGGCGTCCTGAGTCGGGCCGAGGCGTCGGTCACCAGGCTGGCGCCGGATGCGGTGGTCCTGGTTTCATACTCCGGTCTGCACCTGCCTTTGGGCAGAAGGCTGAAACAAAGGGGAGTGCCGGTGCTCTATCTCGGGCCGCCTCAGGTCTGGGCGTGGGGTGGATGGCGCAAGCGGCAGCTCAGAATAGCGGCGGACAAGACGATATGCCTGTTCCGATTCGAAGAGGAGCTTCTTCGTCGGGCCGGCGTGGACGCGGTGTACTGCGGATATCCGCTGCTCGACGGAGTGGTCTCGAGACTGAACCGGGAACAGACGCTTGAGAAGCTGGGGTTCGGATCGGATGAGCGCTACGTTGTCTTCCTGCCCGGGTCGAGGCCGGCGGAAACCTCCCATCATCGACCCTTGTTTGCGGAGGTCCTGGCCGAGTTGCGGCGCGCAGCTGCGGGCGTGCGCGGGGTGGTGGTGACGATGGAGTCAGAAGCAGGCCCAGAGCCAGAACGGCGTGGCAAAGGGGCTGATGGCGGAATGGTGGTGTCCCGGGAGAACCGCTACGACGTCATGCGCCATGCCGACTGCGCCTGTGCAGTCTCTGGTACCGTAACTGCGGAGTTGGCGCTTCTCGGGGTGCCGATGGTAGTCTGCTACCACCTGCCGCGGTTGTCTCGCGTACTGGCGCGGGCATTGGTGCGTGCGCCGTACTTCGCCTTGCCCAACATCCTGTCTGGGACGCGACTGGTCTCCGAGAGCCTGGAGCCAAAGCCTGACGTTCTGGCGCGTGAGCTTGCGTTTCTGGTGCGCGACTCGGGTGAGCGGCGGCGTCAGTCTGAGGGCCTGGCGAAAGTGGCTGCTGAACTGGGGCCGCCGGGCGGCATGGCACGCGTCTGCGCCGTGGCCCGGGAATTGGCCCGTGCCGGTCGCGTGCAGGCCGACAGGGACAGTTAGTCTGTCAGGGTCATCGAGTGGTGTCCGGTCGGACCCGTCAGCTTGACTTCGCCTGAGCTTTGAATATCCTTGCTTAGCCTATGGCACATGCATACACGCCCGGTTTGAAAGTCACGGCCCGAACTTTGGTCAAGAAGCAGCGACGGCTGCCGCTGCCCGGCGAAACCCTGGTTGACAGAGGCCAGCAGGTGAAAGGCGACGACATCGTTGCCCGCACCGCCCTGCCCGGCAACGTGCAGACGGTGAACGTGGCCGGTCTTCTAGGCGTGCCGCCCGAGGACGTGCCGAGCCTGATGAGCAAGAAGGCAGGCGACGCCGTCGCCAAGGACGAGGTGATGGCCCTGTCCAAGGGTTTCTTCGGTCTGTTCAAGTCCGAGGTGAAGGCGCCGGTTGCCGGCACGGTCGAGAACGTCTCGTCCATCACCGGACAGGTCATCCTCCGCGAACCGCCTGAGCCAGTGCAGGTTGATGCCTACATCGAGGGCGTGGTTGGCGAAGTGATTCCGCGCGAGGGCGTGGTGGTCGAAACCGAGGCAAGCTTCGTGCAGGGTATTTTCGGCGTAGGCGGCGAGGTGCGGGGTGTCATCCGGATGATTGTCGACAAGCCCGAGGTCGTCGTGACCGCGGCCCTGATTCCAGACGACTGCAAGGGCCAGGTGCTTGTCGGCGGCTCTCTGGTCAAGTACGATGCGATTGAGCGGGCGGTGAAGCTCGGAGCCAAGGCAATCGTGGTCGGCGGGATAGAAGACTCGACCCTGCGCCAGTTCCTTGGGTACGACATCGGCGTGGCAATAACCGGGTCGGAGAAGAAGGGGCTGACCGTGGTGGCGACCGAAGGGTTTGGCGAAATGCGGATGGCGCAGCGGACCTTCGATCTTCTCAAGTCGCTCGTGGGCAGGATGGCCTCGGTCAACGGCGCGACCCAAATCAGGGCGGGCGTAATCAGGCCGGAGGTGATCGTGCCGAGTGACACCAACCTCGGTGAGGTCAAACAGAGCACGGCCGAGGGCGGCCTGGCACTTGGGATGCCCGTGCGTATCATCCGACAGCCCAATTTCGGCAAGATCGGCAAGGTGACCAACCTCCCGGTTGAACTGCAGACGATTGAGACCGAGGCCAAGGCCCGCGTGCTTGAGGTCGAACTGGAAGACGGCCAGCGGGTATTGCTGCCTCGAGCCAACGTCGAGATAATCGAGAGCTGAGCTTGCGCGTCCTGGTTTCCGTGGCCCTGGCTCTGGGCGTGTCCCTGGGCGCGTCTACCGGGTTTTCTTCGCTGAAGATTCTGCCGGGAGTCCGAGAAGCGGGTATGGCCGGTACCGGCGTTGCCTCGGCGTTCGGGCCGCAGGCTATTGCTCTCAATCCGGCTGCTGGAGCCACTATTGGAGACTTCGCGGCGACCGCGTCCTATGCGAAGTGGATACTTGATACGCGCCATCAGTCCCTTTTCGTGACGCGCAACTTCCGGGCACTGAGCATCGGTGCGGGCTTCGCCAGCTTCTCTGCCGGCCAGTTTGAGTATCGTGACAAGCCGACCGAGGAGCCCATCGGGACTTTCACACCGACTGACTTGACCGCCTACCTGAACCTGGCGAGATCGCTCGGCGACAAGGTGCAGGTGGGCCTAACCGCTCGCTACTTCTACACTCGGGTGTACAACCATGACGCTGCCGGCCTGGGTGTTGATGGCGGGGTCAGGGTAACGCCGGCAAAGGGCCTGACCCTGGGCGCCTCGGTTGTCGACTTCGGTAGGACCATGTACTACGTGCGTGAGGTGTTCTGGCTGCCCACGCGGGGCAGGCTGGGCGCGAGCTACGATTTCATTCCCTTTGAGCGCGGCCGGCTGACGGTGGCCGCCGACGGCTCGTACTTCTTCTATGGCCAGACACCCGGTGCGGCGGCAGGGCTGGAGTTCGCGTGGAACGAGGTCGTCGCACTGCGCGCCGGGTACGACTTTCTTTCCGAGGCGAATCACCTGGACTTTGGACTGGGCCTGCAGGCCGGCGTGTTTCGTTTCGACTACTCATACGCGCCGATGGGCTTCGGGCTGGGTGGCGCGCACCGGGTTTCGGTCGGAATCTCCCGCTAGCCGCCCCATGGCCCAGAGCGGGTTCGGAAGCGACCATGGTTTGGAGCTTTTCGATGGCTGAGGGTTGGCTCGACTTCGAACAACCGCTGGCTGAGCTGGTGACCCGGATGGAAGAGCTTGTCGCCATCGGCGCGAAGGATGAGGTCAAGCGCGTGCAGGAGCAGATAGACAAACAGAAGGCGAAGATATACGCCGACCTGACGCCCTGGCAGCGGGTCTTGCTCGCGCGCCATCCGCGGCGGCCCTACCCGCTGGACTACATCGAGCGCGTCGTGACGGATTTCACTGAACTGCACGGCGACCGGGCCTTTGCCGACGACCCGGCACTCGTCGCCGGTATCGGCCGAATTGACGGCATCGGCTTTGCTATCGTGGGCCAACAGAAGGGTCGCGACACCAAGGAGAAGCTGCGCCGCAACTTCGGCATGCCTCACCCGGAAGGGTACCGCAAAGCAATGCGCGTGATGGAACTGGCGGAGCGGTTCGGGCTTCCCATACTGGCGCTGGTGGATACGGCGGGTGCGTATCCGGGTGTCGGTGCGGAAGAGCGGGGGCAGGGCGAGGCGATAGCGCGGAACCTGCGGGATATGAGCATGCTCGAAGTGCCGATTGTAGTTGTCATCACCGGCGAAGGCGGATCCGGAGGGGCGCTGGCGATTGCGGTCGGCAACCGTGTGCTGATGCAGGAGAATGCAGTCTACTCGGTGATCACGCCGGAGGGCTGTGCTTCCATCCTCTGGCACGACGGCACAAAGGGCGACGAGGCGGCCAACTCGATGCGGATGACTGCGTGCGAGCTGAAGGATTTCGGGATCGTCGACGAAGTCGTACCTGAGCCGCTCGGGGGCGCCCACCAGGACTGGGATGAGGCGGCGCGGCTGCTCAAGAACGCGGTCATGGCCAACTACGGCGCCCTGGCAGGGCAATCCGGACCGGAGCTGGTAGCAGGCCGCGTCGCCCGGTTCGGTGCAATCGGCGCCTACGCTCCCGGGCCGGCTTGAACCGGCTTTCGCACCGGTCAAGACTAACTGCAGTGATCAATCCTGAACAGGCGAACGTCGGTTTCCGTTCCGGATACGTGGCCATTGTCGGTCTGCCGAACGTCGGGAAGTCCACGCTGCTCAACCGGCTGACCGGTACGCACCTCGCGGCGGTTGCCCCGAGACCCCAGACCACGCGGCACAGGATCCTCGGCATTCTGAATGGAGCCGGTTTCCAGGCGGTCTTTCTGGACACGCCAGGACTCCTTGAGCCCAGGTATGCGCTGCAAGAGCAGATGAGACACCAGATCGACATTGCCCTCCAGGATGCCGACCTCGTGATGCTTGTGCTCGATGCCGCACGGAGCGATCAAGATGCGACCTCATACACCCGACTTCTCGGCGGCCGGAAAGTGGTGGTGGTCCTGAACAAGGTGGATTTGGTCAGAGACAAGAAGGAGCTGCTGCCGACAGCGGAGCGGCTTGCCGACGCCGGATTCCCAGAGGTGTTCATGGTGTCGGCGCTCAAAGGCGGGGGAGTGGAGGACCTGAAGGCTGCCGTCGCCACGGGGCTGCCAGAGGGGCAGCCATTCTACCCGCCTGATTCCGTTGCCGACCGACCGGAAAAGTTCTTCGCGGCCGAACTGGTTCGTGAGGCGGTGTTCAACCTCTACGGCGCGGAGATACCATACTCAACCACCGTCGTGATAGACGAGTTCAAAGAGCGGCCCGGACGCAAGGACTACGTGCTCGCCACCATCTTTGTTGAGCGGGAATCACAGAAGGCGATAGTGATCGGCAGCGGCGGCAAGGCGTTGAAGCGGGTCGGGTCCCGGTCGCGCCGCGAGATCGAAGCTTTCATCGGCCGTCCCGTCTACCTCGAACTCCGCGTCAAGGTGGCCGAAGCCTGGCGCAAGGACGAGCGTTTCATCCGCGACAACATCTACGGGCGCGACTAGCCCGGCCGGTCCGATTCTCCAAGTCCATTGCTGTCCTGCCGTACGCTGCTGCGCGCGGCAACTGACTTGGACTATACGGAAGAGGGTACGCGTGTCGAATCGGGGGCGCAGCTGACTGCCGGCGGATAATCGTGTTTGCCTCAGCAACAAAGAGGACGCCGCTCGTTTGGACTTCGAGCGGCGTCCCCGGGTTTCTGCTAGGCGGGCTCGGCCCCGGCTCCTATTTACTCAGCCAGCGGAGTCCTCCTACTCGCTGGTAGCCGACCTGCAGTATGATCTGCGTTCCGGATATCTGCAGGACCTTGGCCTTGGCATAGTTGTCTTCGGCGCTCCAACCGATAGCCCCCCGGTCGAGCCAGAGGTAGTAGACGTTGTCCGCCTCGATCTCATTCTCGATCGCGTAGCCGGTCGTGTCGGCCAGCTTCGCGTCGGCGTACACCGTTGTCCCGGCATCAACCAGCGCGTTGCGCTTGGTGTTCCATCCATTCTTGCCCGGGTTCACGAGGAACATCTTGGGACTGTGGGTCACGTCGTCCGCGTAGTAGTCGAGTCTCGGGTAGTTGCCGGCGGCAAGTGAGTAGGCGACCGCCGTACCCGCGCTGTCGAACCCGAAAGCGGGGTAGTGGGAACTGACTGAGTCGCTCATGCCGTAGATGGTGAGGTTCGGGGTCTCGACCATGCCCACGGGTATCACTGCCGGGTCGCTCTTGATCGTACCTTTGACCGCTCTCACCTCAATGAGCGCCGCCGGGACGTTGACGTTGTAGCCCGTGTCCGTTGTCGTCTGGAATGAGCTGTCGATCTTGACCTCGTAGGACTGGGCGTCGGCGACCGGACGCCAGTTCAGGCGCAGCTTCGCTCCCTGTTCGAGCGGTTGAGTGGTGACTACGGGCTTGGCCGGGGGGGCGACAAAGATGATAGTCACCGCCAGCGACTCGGACCAAGACGACATCCGGTTGCGGACGTCCCTCGCTCGTACCTTGACGTTGTACGTGCCGGCCGTGTCAAAGACGTGGTCCTCGCTGAACACGGAGTCGCTCGCCACCGGGCCGCCCCAGACCCCGACTGTATCGCCCCAGTCGAACTGGAACCACACGCTGTCGCCTGTGGGATGGGTGGTCCTGGCTGAGAACCTCGCGACAACGCCGGTGGTGCAGGATGTCGGGCCGGTCGGCGCCAGCGGCAGGTTCGGCGGCAGGTACCCGATCGAAATCGTGACTCGCTCCGACCAGCCGGACTCAATCAGCTTCGAGTCGCGGGCTTTCACTTTCACGTTGTAGACGCCGGAATCAGCGAACTTGTGTGCCCGTCTTACCTCTTCTCCGCTCGCGTATCCCTCGTCCCAATCCTCATCGGTATCGTCGCCCCAGTCCACCATGTAGGCGAGGTATTGGTTCTCGGGATCGGTAGTCGAGAAGGTGAAGTACAGGGTCTTGGCCGGCTTTCCCTGAGTCGGGCCGCTCAGCTCCGGAGTCGCCGGCGGCTGGTTCTTCTCACAGCCGGCAAACAACGCCAGAACCAGACAGCACGCGACAGCCGCTACGATCACGCTCCGCATGTTTCCTCCCTTTGCGCGTTCATTGGCAGTCCGTCAGACCAATCCACGGGCGTCCGGCATCGAGCGGCCGGCCCGGGGATGGTGCTTGCACGCCTCGATTGTAAGTCCGTTTGCGCGGGTGTCAATAGGGAATAGAAACCGGGGTGTCCGACACCCCGGGAAAAGGGTGAGACCGGGCGACGTGCGCACCATAGTGTAGTCTCCGCACTCCGAGCCGCGGCCGGCGCTGGTGAGAGTGGAGAACGGTAGAGGCGGTCGCTCCGCTACGTCAGACGCGCTGGTCGCGGAAGGCGAAAGGAAGCCGGCGCCACCGGCGCTACGTTCGGGGCGGTGCGTTGGTGGACGGCGACCAGCAGGTCGTCATAGGCCACACTCCAGCCGTTGCGGTGGAAGTCGAAGTACGGTCGGGACGCGAGGAGGTCAGGCAGAGCGCAGTCGTCGATTCTCGCCGGCAGCACCCGCACGCGCCGTCCGCAGAAACTCCTCGTCATGATCACTCCCAGGTCGTGCGTGACCCAGCCTGACCCGACTGAGACGGTGGAGATAACGGGTACGATGCAGTCCACGGGCCGGACCGCCTGCGTTATGCGACTGACCAGGAGCACGCCCGCCGACATGTCGACGTCGTCAATCCAGGGAGTGATTCGGTCGTGGCGCAGCGCCGCGGTCAGCTTGCTGGCGAACTCATGGTCCGCGTAGTTGTACGGTAT
This sequence comes from candidate division WOR-3 bacterium, assembly GCA_016867815.1. Classification (NCBI taxonomy): domain Bacteria; kingdom Pseudomonadati; phylum Caldifarciminota; species Caldifarciminota bacterium. The sequence continues at coordinate 33,047 of VGIR01000023.1, forward strand.
GACGACGTGGGGCTGGTAGCCCTCTGACTTGGTGAGATTCGGAGTGCGTGAGCGCAATTCCACCTCCCCGGAAGGGCGCCAATCAGCCGCATGAGGTCTGTTGGGACCCGGTCCGGCCAACCAGTGGCCTCGGCCGCGTAGTGCGCCATCTGCCGATCGACATTGGCCGCGGGCCGCCTCATTCACCGAGATGGTAACCGACCGGGCCGCGATGTCAAGCGGGCGGGCGGAGGTGGCCAGGATTCCCGGGACTCCCGTCTAGTGGACAACGCGCAGTACCGGCACGCCCAGGCTGTCATCCAGCAGCAGGAGCGTCCTGCCTGCCACGGTTACGTGCACAGGGTAGTCTATGCTGAACGTGGTGTCCGCGTCCCTGTCTTCCTCAATCCACCCCCAGAGCCAGAAGGCATACCCGTCGGGATAGTAGCCGAGAAAGAGGCTGTCCGAATCGTCCATGAAGTAGAAGACCTCCGTGCACTCGCAGAACTCCTGAGTCTGGCTGATTTCGATGCAGAGACTGTATCCGCTTTGGTTGGCCATGTAGACCGGGCAGGGCATCGGGTCCTGCGTGTGGCAATTGACGAGTGCCAGCGCGAGGAACGCTGTCCAGATAGGAAGCTTCGCCCTTCCAGTTTTCCGTAGCGACGGGTCCGTCCGGTTCCTCATCCCAGTCTCCTTTCGCACATCCTCGTCGCCGTCGGTGCCTACTGTATCACCCGCAGCACGGGATCGCCCAGGCTGTCATCCACGAAGAGGAAGGTCGTCTTTCTCAGAATCGTGATTGCCACGGGTACTCCTCCAAAGATGGATGTGTTGCTCGCCACGCGGCTATGGTCGGGTTGACCCTCGAGCCATAGTACCGTGCCTCGAGGGAAGTATCCGACAAACGCGCTGTCCTGCGGAATCAACAGGAAAGCCTGCCAGTCTGTTTCGAAAAGGCTGTCCTGAGCGACTTCCAGCAAAGGGGTGTGTGAACTGTGGTTCGTCACGTAGACCGGGCAGGGGTCGTTGTAGCGGCAACCGGCGAGGACCAGCGCCAGCAGCAGAGAGCAAATCCCGAGTCTCACCTGCATGGTGAGGCGCAGCATCCTGGCCATCCTCTCGTTCGTCTCTTCGGGCTAGATTGCCACCCGGAAGGCCAGGTCGGCTGACGCTGCGCCGCCGTCATCCTTGCCGTCCGGGCCGACGCTGTAGACCTCGAACCCGTCAGGCAGGACCTTGTAGAGATACGGTTTGCCGCTGAACCGGTCGACCGGCGCATTCGGGTCGATTGCGGCGAGGTCCGCCGGCAGCCGCCCGGTCTGCTTCTTGATTATGAGCGCCTTCAGGCCGATTGCCGCGACATCCCGCCAGGCAGTGGTCCGTTCCGACCGCTCATAGAACTTCGCGGTGTTGAATACGTAGATCCCGACGAACCGCCCCAGCAGGCCTTTCTGGGGAAGCTCAATAGCGGCGAGCCGCGCCTGTCCTTCATACCAGGGCTCGCGGACCACACCGAGCTGGCTGTGAACGGTCTCCAGGAAACGCGCCTGCCCGTACTTCCGGAGCGGCACCAAGAGGCGCACCAACAACGCGGGCAGACCACTCATCGTCGTCTGCCCGGCGGCGGCCGCAACGCCGGTAAACACCGCCTCGGCCTCGATCGAGCGATACTCCGCGGCCTTGAAGTCGAGCCGCGCGAACTCGGCAGCGAGCTGCTCGATTGCCGGCACCCCGGCTTTGGGCGCAATCGCCGCCGCGGCGGTGAAGACGCTATCCAGCTTGATCATGCTGACGAGGTGGTAGATGATGGGCGGCTCCGCAAAGGCATGCGCCAGCCGCGTCGAGGTCGCCAGCACCGCGAGAGCGGAATCCGGCTTGCCCCCGGCCGCGAGTTCGAGCGCGTCAACCCGGAGCAGGGTGCGGAACCCGCCGTACTGACGCAGTATCGGGCAGATCCGGGCGGCGAATCCGTCGCGGACGTTCATGCCGAAATCGGCCGGTCCCATGGCCGCTGCCTGCGCCACCAGGTCCAGCGCGGCCGACTTCTCCTTCAGCAACTCCGCGTTGGCGGGCCGGCCTGCTTCCCAGCCCAGGCTGTCGATCAGCTTCAGCCGTTCCAGGTCGCCGGTCGAGAGCAACGCGGCCGCGGAGCTGTATGCCCGGGCCGCGCTCTCGCTACCCGCGCTGAAAGCGGGGTCGATATCCTCGACCGTCACCGGGTGCCCGCCCGCCTTGAGGGCGGCCTCGGCCCGGGCGGCCCGCGCGCCGGCCCAACTGCCGGCCAGGACGTACGCGACCGCGAGAACGACGACGATGATGAGCGGAATCCGGAGCTTCCTCATCGGTCACCTCCACTACGATTGTTCGGTGTTTTACTGCCGGTCGGAACGCGAAACACGAGCCTGCGCCCGCGCGTAACCATGCACGATTATCCTCCCGCCTCCGCTCGTGTCAAGCCCCGCGCCGCAGGCCGTCGGCAGTCGATCCGTGACCGCTACCTGCTACCTTCCTAACTGCTAACTCGCTGCCGTTTGGGCTTGTGCTTGCGCCTGGGCTAGCTTGATGCTTGTGGCTGCGACTCTAGTCGCCTGCTCGGAATCCGAACCGTCGTGGTCGCGGGTGTATCCGGTATGCTCCTGTCCCTTCGGGCTGGAGATCGGGGGAGCGCCGCCGTTTCCTTGAGGCGGTCTGCCCGCCGCCTACTCCTTCAATCCCTGGTAGTACGAGACGAGCCGTTTCCGGCTGTCCAGTAGCGGCTTCAGGGCAACTTCGTCATCCGGGGCCGTCTCCGCGTCCCCGTATCCGAACGGGTCGTCCAGATCCCGGATGAGACGAATCATGTATATCATCATGAAGCTGACAAACGATACGAAGAAGATGCTCTCGTAGAAAGGGTCCATCTTGATGAAGATGAGGCCGACGATGAGCGTGAACGTGATGATCTCGGCGATGGTGTAGCCGGTTCCCAGAAAGGAAGTCTCCCGGATGCAGTGAATACGGTTTATCATCCGTCGGACCGCGTGCTGTTCCTGTTTCAGACGCACGATGAAGTTGGCTTGGGTCTGTCCCTCGAGGGCAAGGAAGTCATCGTTGAACGAGACCAGACTCGCCATCAACGCGCTGGTTCTTTCCTTCCTGTAAAACCAGTCAACCAGGGACTGGCTGAACTGCGCCAGCTTTTGCAGGAAGGCCTTTGCCTCCGGGCTCTTCCGGTGCTGATAGATGATCAACGCTTCATCGGCCATCGTTTCCAGGCTCGCGGACAGGTCGACGGGCAGCCTCTCGCTTTCCTTGTAGTCGGACAAGGTGCCGGACAGCAGAAAGCCGATGAGGAAAATGTTGGCGGAAATGATCGCCGTGAACAGCGAACTCAGGCCCAGGAACTCGAAGCCGAGATAGTGGGCGCCGAACTTCAGGATGACGACGGCCGCGACAAGAGGAAACGTGGCCAGCGCCAGCTTCCAACGGGAGGCTACGGGAATACGGTGGATGATCTTCTTGAACATCGCTAGGCGTTCCCCATGACTACCGGACAGGAGAGCTGCGGCCGGTCCGGGCGGCCGTGCGGCAGCGGCAGCGAGTCGAGTTCGTGGTCCATGGCCGGCTAGTATATGCGGATCGGACGACTAGTCAAAGGTAGAGGGCCGGTGGACTCAGGCAGAGCAGTCGTGTGAGCCTGTGCCTGCGCTGCGACGCTGGTCGCCTGCTCGGAGTCCGAACCGTCGCTGCACAGCCGCTAGCAGCCAAGTGCGGGTCGGAGGCGGCTACTTTCGCGGAGTCGGCTGTATCTGCGCTACAGCCTGTCGGAGACCGTCCAGCGACAGCGACAGGTGTTTCAACTCGGAGCCGATCTGCTCGAGAGAACCGATACCTCTCAGGAGGCAGTACCCGGCCGACGAGTTTGGCACTTCCTCATACATCATGCACTTCGTGGCTATGCAGGTGATATGTGGTGGTCCACCCATCAGCGGGCATATCCGGGCTTCGGGTCTGCGGTGCTTCATCGTGACTCTCCTTTCGTCTCGTCCACGGCTTCGCGTGCAGTCAGGGATATGATAGACTCGCGGGCAGACGTGTCAAATTGGCGGGGAATACCAGCTTCTGGCTCACGGCTGACAGCTTGCGGCTTGCGGCTTGGGCTAGCGGGCTACGCCCGCGCTGATCTGCAATGCCTCGTGGGAGCTTCCCGAAATGGGATGGCTGTTCCCGGTCCCCTTTCGGCTGCTGCCCAATCAGCAGGGCCTTACGTGGCGCGGCGGGGGAGGTCGGGTCGAGCGTGCCTCAGCGTTTGCGGGCGCGTCTGGTCGGGGTGGGTTTTCCGGCGGGGCGGTCGGACACCCGGAACTCGCTGCCCTGTCCCTCGTCTTCCGTACCGAGCCTGTCGATCCAGTAGCGCGGTCGGCGATGCAGGTGCGCCACTGCCACGACGACAATCGAGTCGGCGTCGATGCCGTATACGAGGCCATAGGGGAAGCGACTGAAGAGAGCCCTCCGCAGGCCCTGAGTCAACTCGGCGTTTGATTGCGGATGGGCACTGATGCGACGGACCACACGGTCCAGCTCATCCAGGAACTCGTAGCCAAGGCCGGGTGATTGACGTTCGTACCACGCGACGGCACCGTCGAGTTCCTGCCGCGCGACGGCCAGGAAGCGGATTGTCACTTGCGACGGTACTGGGCCATGGCCTCGGAGTAGGAGACGTGTTCGGCGCGGCCTTCGCGGTATGCCCGCCATCTGGCTCTCGCCTCGTCCGCCCATACTCGGTCCAGCTCCGGGTCAGGCCTGTCCAGTTCGACCAGGATGCTGTCGAGCACTTCGAGCTTCTCTGCGTCGGGCAAAGCTCTGATCTCTGCCAGAACGCTTCGTACACGTCGGGTCATCGTGTTCTCCTTGATACGGCTGTGAGTCATCATAGTCGGAGCGCAGTTGGTCGTCAAGGAATCTGCCCGGACGGCTCTTCGTCCGGCGGGGCGGGTCGTCGTCAGGGAAGGCCTCGTAGCAGGAATCGGATGTGGCGCGGCGAATGGGACGGGGACGAACGACCAGCCCCTCCTTGGTCTCGGCCTCAACCTCAGCCTTGACCTCAACCTCGCGGCGCAGTCGCGCTGCCTGCGCTTGCGCGAGCTTGATGCTTGCGGCTTGAAGTCCGCGGGCTACGCCCGCGCCAATCTGCAATGCCTCGTGGGAGCCTCCCGAAATAGGGTGACTGTGGGGCTGTTGAAAAACCCTCTTTTGATGCAACCATGTAAGTATGTCAGCCGTCTGAAGGTTGGATGCCACCGAAAGGAGCCCGACCTTGATTGGACATCAAGACCGCTGGCAAGAGGACCTGTTTGTAGCCTGTCCTCTACGCGACCTTG
>VGIR01000024.1 GCA_016867815.1 candidate division WOR-3 bacterium
CGGACAGCATCCAGCATCCAGTAGACAGCACACTAGGGCATTTCAGAATGCCGGCTGCAGATTGTGGCGGGCGTAGCCCGCTGGCCCCAAGCCGCAAGCCTCCAGCTAGCCCAAACCCTCAGGCCGCTGGTGCGCAGCCGCCCCACAGAAGCGCGTACCGCTAGCGCTGGTCCGGTTTGACGACCTTGGCATCAGGACTATACTGATACGTGGCAACAGAACCGGCGCCCCTTCTCTACATCGAGACATCCGTGTTCGGCTTCTGCTTTGACGAGGAACCCCGCAACGTCCTGCGCCGCGAGTCTGCACTGACACTGCTGCGGCAGATGCGTCTCGGCATCCTAGACGGCGGCACGTCGCCGGTCACATACCACGAGTTTGAGGGTGCGGCCGAGCCGCTCCGTTCGAGGCTGCTGGAGTTGCTGAACGATGTACGGATACTGCCTGCCGATGATGAAGAAGTCGAACGACTCGCCCAGGTCTACTTGCGGGAGGGAATTGTGCCGTCGAAGTTCGCCGACGATGCCAGGCACGTCGCCTACGCCACAATCTGTGGCGCCGGCGTTCTCGTGTCCCTCAACCTGCGGCACCTCGCCAACGAGTGGACCGAGCGAAAGGTGGCGGCGGTGAACCAGCGTGAACGCTACGGTATCCTGCATATCAGGACTCCCGAAGAGGTACTCAGCTATGAAGGTTGAAGGAATGGACTGGATGGATTGGCTACACAAGGTCAGAGAGGAATCCGAGAAGGAACGGATTCGGCGCGGCATCGGTGGCGCGGAGTGGCTGAAGCAGATCCGAGCCAGGGCTGAGGCCTTCAAGCGCGAACGCGCCGGCCGCGATACGCCGGCAGTCCACGACCGCAAGCCTGGTTCCTAGCCAAGCCGGGGCGGACGGAGTCCCTGAAGTCACGGTGACATGACGGTTCGGATTCCGAGCAGGCGACTGGCGTCGCAGCCTCAAGCTTCAAGCCTCAAGCCGCAAGCCAGTTTCACCCCAAGCCCCGCACCTTAGGGGCTTCCGCCCCTCAAGGCGGTGTACGCGACTTCCTTTGGTCGTCGCACGTGCACCTGTCACCCCGTTGGGGTGAAACTCGCCGCAACGCCGTAGCTAGCTAAAGCCGACACACCCCCATCCTGGGCGTCCGCGGCTTGACAAGCTCGGCGGGCATTCCTACAATCCGGTGATGGAACATGACGGCAGATGTCTGCTCCAGGGCGGCGGCGCACTGCTGTCTTCTTCTGACAGGAGGCCGAGATGAACCCCGACACTCCCCGGGTTGTCCGCAAAGTGCCGGACCAACCCCACATCCTCATCGCCAACTGCTTTCAGGATCTGGAATTCGCCCGCAAGCTGACGATGGCGTTGCGCCGGGACCGGGTCAGCCCGTACGTCGACGTCGGCGAGATGACGCCGAGCGACTCGCTGTTGCGTAGGCTCGCCAGCGCTACCCGTCCCATCGACTGCGTCGTCCCGGTTATCTCCATGCCCTTGCTCGCGCACAACTGGGTAGGAAGGGAACTGCCCGAGCTGCTCAAGGGAGAGGTCAACGGGAGGCAGGTGCGAATCTGTCCGGTCAAGGTTGACAATTGCTCGCTACCTCCCGGCCTGCGGGGCCGGTTCGTCGTCGACTTCTACACCCTCGGCTGGAACCAGGCCTATGGTGCGATCAAGGCGGCAATCCAGGGCCGGGCCGGGGCCGAGCGGCCCGTGCAGAAGCAGCCGGCAGCAGGTCCGGCCAGGTCAGCGCCCGTGGCTAAGGATGTCACCCCGACCTCGCCGAACCGGAAGCAGCTCTACCTGAGCTTTGACCATGAGAACGACGGTTACTATCGAGAGGTTCTGGATACCTGGTCGAAGATGCCGGGCTTTGCCAGCTTCTGGGTCAATGACCAGCCACCGGCCGTACCGGTGGACAGCGAAGCCGCCGAACCCATCAAACAGGCACTCGCCAGGCGCATCGGTGCGGCCGGCGGACTGCTGTGCGTGGTGGGGCAGAACTCAAGCACGAGCGGCTGGATGGAGTGGGAGATCCGGAAAGCCGACGAGTTGGGCAAACGGCTGATCGCGGTCAGAGTCAATCGGGATTTTGCCTTCCCGGAGTTACTGTCCGATCTGGGCGCGACCTGTGCCATGTCCTTCACCTTTGAGGGGATTCGTCGGGCAATCGACGAGGCCTACGGAGGCCTGGCGCAGGAGTAGTCGCCGCGGCGCAGCGGCATCCGTCAGCCTTGGCTCAAGCACCGGCTTGACTTCGCCAGCGGACGGCTCGTTCTCTTGACTTTCCGGTCTGCCCGGTGAGAATCGTAGCGTGCGTGGATTCGCACTAGGCATACTGTTGCTCGCCGGCTGCTGCGGCTATTCGACCCGCTCGCTGCTGCCGTCACACCTCAAAGCCGTGGCGGTACTGCCGGCGGCGAACACAACGACGCAGCCGGGCCTGGCTGAGGCGCTCACCGATTCGCTGGCCGCGGCGTTCACGGCCGACCGGACACTGCGGGTGACGAACACGGAAGCAGCCGACCTGGTCGTGAGCACGACTGTCTCGAACTACAGCCGGACGGCATCTTCCTACACGGGCGACTCGGTGCAGGCCGTGTCCGCGTACGAAGTGAGTGTCAGCGCCCAGGTAGACGTACGGGACCAGACACGAAATGAGCAGTTCTACAAAGGGACCGCCTCGGCCCGGGTCAGCTACGACCCGAATGCGAAGACCGAAGAGCAGGCGGCGGCGGAGGCGATCAGGAAGCTGGCTTCGGAGATCGTGCGCCAGGTGCAGATTACATGGTAGTGGAACTCCTGATTGACAAGCTGGTCCAGGGCGGCGACGGCCTCGCCACGTTGGACGGCATGAAGGTGTTCGTACCTTTCTCTGCCCCGCAGGAGCGCGTGCGCGCCCGCATCGTCACCCAGAAGCGCGACTATGCCGTGGCGGAGATCGAGGATATCATCGAGCCCTCTCCCCTGCGCGTTTCGGCCCCGTGTCCCCATTTCGGAGTCTGCGGGGGCTGCCAGCTTCAGCACATCAGTTATCAGGGCCAGTTGGTCGTCAAGAAACTCTACGTCAACGAGGCGCTGCAGCGCATCGGCCAGGTGTTCGTCCCCGTGCGCAACGTGACCACGGAGGCCGAACCCTGGCACTACCGGAACAAGACCCAGTATCCTGTCGGCACGACCGGCAAAGGCATGGCGATCGGCTTCTTCCGGCGCGGCACGCACGACCTGCTGGACGTGCCGGTGTGTGTGCTTCACCCGATGGAGTTCGACCGCCTGCGCGAGGCCATCCGCGCCATCTTCTCCGCTGCCGGAGAGACCGGGTATGACGAAGCCGGGCACGACGGCAACATCCGGCACCTCGTTCTCCGGCAGGGAATCGGTGACGGCGGTCTGCTGGCCGTGATTGTAACCCGCACGCCCGCGTTCGACGCGCGCGCGGCTGAGCTCATTGCCGAGGAGCCCGGCGTAGTCGGGGTGGCGCACAGCGTTGTGCCGACGCGCACCAACCGAATCATGGGTTCGCACACGAAGGTCCTTGCCGGCCGAGCCCACCTGTATCAGACGGTGCTGGGTAAGTCATTCCAGGTATCGGCTCCCTCGTTCTTCCAGGTGAACATCCGGCAGGCCGAGGAGTTGTGCCGCAAGATCCTCAAGCACGTCGCACCCCGGGGAGATGAATCGGTCCTCGACCTCTACAGCGGGGTAGGCATGATCTCACTGCTCATCGCTCCCTTTGTCCAGCAGGTCACGGCCATCGAAGCCGACACAACTGCGGTGGAAGATGCCCGGGTCAACGCTCAGACTCAGGACGTCCGCAACGTTGAGTTCATGTGCGACGACGTCAGCCGCGCCATCAGGCGAGTCGCATCTGCCGACGTCGTCATCCTCGACCCGCCGCGCAAGGGCTGTCCGAGCGAAGTCCTGCGTCGGATTGCCGCTTTGAGACCGAAGCGCATCGTCTACGTCTCCTGCAACCCTCCCACCCTGGCTCGGGACCTCGCAGCGCTCGAGCAGTCCGGGTACACGACCCACGAAGTTGAGCCGGTTGACATGTTCCCGCAGACCTTCCACGTTGAAGTCATCGCCCGGCTTGGCCCGCTCGGGTCGGCTGACGCGTGAAGCTGACCGGTCAGACAATCGTCGATGCCCGGGCCCGGCAAAGGCCGGGAACGGTGGTTTTCGACACCAGGATCAGGGAGATAGTGATTGAGCGGGAAAGTGAGACAGCGACTGAGATTCGTTCCTTTGATCCTTCGACCCTTCAGCCTGCTCCTGCCGTCATCGTACCCGGGCTGATCGACTCGCACACCCATCCGCTTGAGACCGGGCTGCAGCTGCTCTTTGCCGATTTGCGGGGGGCGAGCTCGGTCGCAGAGGTACAGCAAAGCCTGCGCGACCGGCACCAGGATGCGCTGGCGCGCGGCATGCTGCTGGGTTTCAATCTCGAGCCGGACGGGCTGAAGGAGCAGCGCTACCCAAGCAGGGAGGAACTCGACGCAGTGGTCCCCGAAGTGCCGGTCTTCATCTATCGAGTTGACGGCCACTCGGCGGTCACAAACACCGCCGGGCTGCAACTGGTTCTGGCCGGGTGGCCGGGCGTACGAGCCCGGGGCATGGACGGCGACTGCAACGGCCGTCCCACCGGGGTGCTGCGCGGCGAGGCCTATGAGCGGGCATCGCGCCTGTTCAAACACCGGCTGGCCCCGGATACCGTGCGTGAGGCGCTGCACCTCGCCGGCCGACAGGCCGCGGCCAAAGGCGTTACGACCATCGGTGCACTGGTCGGCGTCGAGGATACGAGCGATGACGAATGGCGCGCGCTCCTGGATGGGCTGGCCGCGTGCGCAGTCGGGACTGTTCCCTACCTTCAGACCTGGAATGTGGAGACCCCGCGCCGGTTCGGTCTCAAGCAGGCCGGAGGATGCCTGCTCCTCGACGGGTCATTCGGGTCGCGGACCGCGGCGCTGAACGAGTCCTATTCCGACGCTCCCGGTAACAGCGGCGTCAGCTACGTGAGTGACGAGAAGCTGCTTTCGTTCCTGCGCGCGGCCATCGCTGCGGGCCTCCAGACCGCTCTGCATGCAATCGGCGATCGGGCAGTGGAACAAGTCGTGCGCTGCCACGAGCAACTCGCCGGACCGGATTCCGGCAATCCACTACGGCACCGGGTCGAACATGCCGAGCTTCTCAACGACGCCTTGATTGACCGGATAGCAGGGCTCGGACTGGTACTCGGTGTCCAGCCCGCTTTTGAGGACGAATGGGGCGGGCCGGACCGCATGTACTCGGTTCGGCTCGGCGAACGCTGGCGCATCACCAATCCCTATCGCCGTCTGCTCGACTCCCGGGTGCTTCTGGCGGGTGGCTCTGACGCCCCGATCACGCCGATAGACCCGATCGCCGGCATCCGGGCCGCCGTTGACCGCGGCAACTCCCTGCAGGCCGTCTCGGGCGAAGAGGCTCTGGCTATGTTTACGTCGGCAGCCTCCTTCGCCCTGGGCCGAGAGGCGACCTGCGGCAGCATTGGGGTCGGCAAAGATGCAGACGTCACGGTGCTTACCTCGGATCCGCGAACTTCCGGACTCTGCCAGGTGGTGGCGACTTTCCGTACCGGTATCTGCATCTACAAGAACGACGCCCTGGCCGACAGTTTGAGACTTGAGGCCTGAGCTGCGGAGCGTGGGTTCTCTTTCGTTCCGGTGAGTGGTTGAGTGGGCGGTTGAAGAACCAGGAGCTTGCCCGCCGGTTCGACCGCTTCGCCGATGCGCTGGAGCTGAAGGGCGAGACCGGCTTCCGCGTCCTGGCCTACCGCCGGGCGGCCCGGGCTCTCGCCGACCTCAGCGCCGACATCGAGTTGCTCGACGCTCAAGGAAAGCTCAAGGAAGTGCCTGGCATCGGGGCAGGCATCGCGAAGAAGATCCACGAATACCTCACATCCGGTCGGATACAGAAGTATGACGAGGTGGTCTCGAGCCTCCCACCAGGTTTGTTCGAGATGCTGGGGATCCAGGGAGTGGGTCCGAAGACCGTGAGGCAGTTGTATGACAAGCTCGGAGTTCAGACTCCGGCCGAGCTCAGACAGGCAATCGAGAGTGGCCGTTTTGCCGAGCTTCCGGGAATGGGAGAAAAGAAGGGCGCGAACATACTGCGCGGCATCCAGACCGGCGAGATGACCGGCGAGCGGATGTTGCTCGAGGAGGCGTTCGAGCTGGCTGACTCCGTCATCTCCCACATGAAGCTGCACCCGGACGTCCGCCAGCTCGCCTATGGCGGCTCGCTCCGCCGCGGCAGCGAGACGATCGGCGACATCGACATCCTGGCGACGGGCCGAAACCCGGACCGGATCGTCCGGCACTTCACCGCTCATCCCCGAGTCAAGCAGATGCTCGGAGCCGGAGAGACCAAAGCCTCAACCCGGTTCGAGAGCCGATCCGGGACCAGACAGGTCGACCTGCGGGTTGTGGTAGACACTGAATACGGCGCTGCCCTGCAGTACTTCACGGGTTCAAAGGACCACAACGTCGCGCTCCGAGCCCTGGCCCAGAAGAGGGGATTGAAGCTGTCAGAGTACGGCCTGTTCCGGGGCGAGAAACGGGTGGCGGGTCGGACCGAACAGGAGGTCTATGCGGCCCTCGGCCTCCCCTACATCGAGCCCGAGCTACGCGAGGACCGCGGCGAACTCGAGGCTGCAGCAGGAGACTCGCTGCCCACGCTTGTCTCGCGCGGAGATATCAAGGCTGACCTCCACATTCACACCTCTGCATCGGATGGTTCGGCGGACTTCGAGACGATGGTCGAAGCCTGCAGAGAGCTGGGCTACACCCACGCTGCCCTGACCGAACATTCGACTTCAGCCGGGTATGCAGGCGGACTCAGCGCAGACGAGCTACTGCGCCACTGCGACCGTGTCGACCGATACAACTCCGGGTCACGTGCCTTCAGGGTCCTCAAGTCTTCCGAGGTGGACATCAAGCCCAACGGTGCAATGGACTACCCGGACACGGTGCTGGAGCGGCTGGACCTGGTCATCGCCTCAATTCACCAGGGCTTCAAGAAGGATACCACGCAGCGAGTGTGCACGGCTCTCGCCAATCCGCTCGTCCACCTGATGGCTCACCCTACCGGCAGGATCATCGGCCGGCGAGAAGGCTACGATATCGATATCGAGCAAGTGATAGAGTGTGCGGCAAAGCACCGCAAAATACTGGAAATCAACGCGTTCTATGGCCGCCTCGACCTCAATGACATCTGGGCGCGCCGGGCGATGCAGGCCGGCGTGAAGCTGGCCATCAACACCGACGCGCACGCGCCTGGCGACCTGGAGTGGATGCGATACGGAGTCACGACAGGGCGCCGAGCCTGGCTGACCCGGAATGACGTAGTCAATTGTCTGAGCTACCCCAGGCTGCTGAAGCTGCTGGGTGGGATCCGAGCCGGCAGAGCCGACTAGCTACTTCTGCGTCGCGAGGCTCAGCCAGCGGCAGCCGGCGAGGACCTCCGCTGCCGGACCGCTGCCGTGCTCACCGGGCGTGGTCTTGAGCTCGGTCAGGATGCCATGTTCATTGAGAAGCCGGTACATCATCTCGTTGTCGGCGCGATTCCAATCCTGATTCCGCGTTACGAGATAAGCAAGATGTCCCGGTAGCTCCTCCCAGACGGCAAGCGGCACCGCCGCAGCATGCGGGCAGACCGCAACCAGGCCACGCACGAGTTCCGGATGCCGGAACATCGTGGCCAGGGCTTGCACGCCCTGCCCGGAGAAACCGAACAGGAACACCCGACTGGAATCAACCGGATACCGCGTCAGCAGCTTGGCTATCGTGCGCACGACGTCCGCGTCATTTGAGTCCGCGCTCCGGTGGTTGCGCGTGGCGTGGCAGGTGGCTGCTATCCACCCGAGCGAGTCGCCAATCGATCGGAAAGTATCCAGGTCTTTTGGCCCTGCACCGTTGCAGTGGAGCAGAACGAGCGCCGGCACGCGCCCACCGGCCTTGGCTACCTGTGGCGGAACGTAGAAGCAGTCCGAGTCCGGATCACGGACCAGGCCCTTGGGCAGGCTGGCCGCGAGCGCGGCTGCGGCGAGGAGCGCAAGAAGCACAGCAGTGCGCGAACCCACCGGGGTCCTGGCTTGGCTGACAGGCACCTGCATCCTGGATTCCTCGAATCCTTGACCCCTATCTGTCCACATTGAGCACCAGGAAAAGGGCAATTGTCCCGAACACGATGTTTGGCAGCCAGGCGGACAAGGCCGTGCTGATGACGTGCGACGTACCGAACGCCCGGCTGGTCTGAATTGCACCCCAGTACAGAAACGAGAGCAAGAGTCCCAGGCCGAGTCCGAACATCACCCCGCCGCGTCTCAGTCGTACCGCCAAAGGCAAACCAAGCAGCACCACCACGAGTCCGATAAGCGAGTATGAAAACCGGTAGTAGTACTCGACTTCCTGCCGCGCCACGTTCTCGCCGGCCCGCTTCATGCGGCCGATGTAGTTCCGCAGGGCGCGCGTCGATGTCTCCTCGACCGGTCGCGAGGTGCTGGCGAAGTCGAGTGGAGTTTCGGGGATCATGTCGAGTTCGAGGCTGTCGCTTTGCTCCAGCCGCTCGTTGCCGAGCGCGTCAAAAGTGCGCACATCGACGCCTCGCGCGTGCCATGCCCGTTCGCGCCACACGGCTTCCCGTACGTCGAAACGACGTCTGACTCTCCGGTCCGGGCCGAGCTCGCTGACGCTGAAGTTCTTCATCACTCCGTCGGATGAGATCTCGCGGATGTAGAAGATCCGCCCCTCGTCGCCGACGAAGTACAGGTTCTGTCGCCTCTGTACCTGGCTGGACTGGCGTCTCTCGATCCTCTGGCGTCGCAGGTCGGTGAGCCGGGCGTTGAACGGGATCGTGATCAACTCGTTGGCCGCCAGGTAGAGGACGACCGATGCCAGGCCCAGACCGACGGCCGGCACGAACAGCCGCAGGATCGGAACGCCCGAACTCTCCAGCGCATGCAGCTCCCGGTTGCGCGTCAGCTGCCCGTAGACCATGAAGACCGCGAGCACCATGCTTACCGGGTAGAGCAGGCTGATGGCAGAAGGCAGGCTGTAGAAGTAGTAGAGCAGGATCAGGTCCAGCCCCGTCTTCCGGCCGGTGAAGTAGCTGAGTTCCTCAAAAAGGTCAATCAGCAGGTAGATGACAACAACGCTCGTGACGGCGATGACTGCGAACTTCACCAGTTCCTTGACCAGGTGTCGGTCAACTACCTTCAAGATTCCGCACCTCTCATCCGGAAGAGCGATTTCTCATAGAAGGCGCGCAGAAACAACTCGGTGACCGGCAGCACGAGGATGAGGTTCGGCAGCCACATCCCCACGAAAGGTGACAGCCTGCCCGATTCGGCAAGGTTCTCGCCGGCGAGAAGCAGGACGTAGAAGACCGCGAAGAAGATGAGCCCGATGATGAAGCCGGTACCAACCCCCCCGCGTCGGAGCAGCAATCCGACGGGTGCTCCGAAGAGCACGAAGAAGAATGCCGAGAAAGCCAGCGAGAGTCGCTTCTGCAGCTCTACCTGGTAGCGCGCCATCTCCAGGTTTTTGTACCTGAAGCGGGACTTCATCTCGTCGTACTTCAGCTTGTCCGGCTCGCCGGCACCGGCCTTGCGTTCGGCCTCGCCCGTCTTCTCCTTCAGGTCCAGAGCTTCCGTGCCGAGCTGCTTCATCGTGGCCGCAAGCTGCGGCAAGAGCATCTCTTCGTTGCTGCGGTACTCGCGATCCCGCCGGACAAGGTCATCGTCCATGGCGACATTGATGACGTGTTTCTTGAACAGAACCCGCCGATAGGTGCTGGTGTCCACCAACTCGTGCATCTCTCCGTCAAACAGGGTCATGATCATGTAGGCATCGTCGGCTGTGTACGATATGTCGCCGAGCGGCGCCGTGACGAAGCCGGGCGTGCCCTTGCGGGCTCCGGTTGCGAAGATGGTCACGTTTCTGACCGTAGAGCGACGTTCATCAATCGCTCCGATGTAGATCATGTAGCCGGCGAAATCGTCCATGAACTGACCCTCGCGAATCCTCATCGCCGGACGCTTTCGCGCCACATCAGTGAGCAGGTTTCTCACCCGGTGCTGGGCCTCCGGTACGACAAAGCCATTGAAGCCAATCATCGCGGCCAGCAGCAGCAGGCAGGCGAACATGATCGGCGTGAACAAGCGGATCGTCCGGATACCGGCGGCCCTGATCACGCGGACTTCGTTGTCCTGTGCCATTCTTCCGAACGATATGACCCCGGCGATCAGGCTGCCCAGCGGCGCACAGATCGACACCACGAATGGCAGGGAGAGCAGCGCGACCTCGGACACCACTGTGACGGCGACGCCCTTGCGCACCAGCATGTCGGCCAGCAGGAAGAGGCGATCCATCAGCAGTACGAATGTCAGAATGAGGATGGCGAGGAAGAACGGCGGAACGAACTGCCTCAGCGCGTAGCGCTGGAGTAGCTTCACCGGCTGATGATAGCGCCGTGCCGACCCGAAGTCAAAGCCGTGCCCGCGCCAAGCTCCGGGTATGAGGCGGGCGCGTCAAAGACGCGCCCGCGCAATCGTCCGCTGCTGGACTAGGCCTCGACCTTGGCCGCGGCCCTGGTGGCTGCCTCGACGGCGAGCGCCTCCTTCGCCATGGTCACGATTCCGGCGAAGTCTTCGGGTTGATGGATCGCCATCTCGGACAGGACGAACCGGTCCATGGTGATCCCGGCAAGGTTGAGGGAGTGTATGAACTTCGAATAGCTCAACTCCAGCGGCTTCAAGGCTGCGCCCAGGCGGATGACGGCCAGCGAGCGGAAAGTACGCTTCTTGCGCCGGCGCTCCTTGTACGCGGACGTGCCGGCGTGGATGACTGCCTGACGTGCGGTCTGGTACAGTCGAGACCTTCCGCCCCAGTAGCCTTTGGCGTCGTTCAGCCACTTCTTGCGGCGTTGCTTGGTATACGGGCCGTTCTTCACTCTCGGCATCTGGTCTCCTTACTTGTAGGGAACAAGCTGGCTCATCCGCTCGCCCAGGCGGCCTTCGCACACGGCCGGGACGCGCAGGCCGCGCTTTCTCCGCTTGCTCTTGGACCCGTTGTTGTGATTCCTGCCGCAGCCGCCGTGGATGAACTTGCCGCCGGCGGTGCGCTTTATGCGTTTCTTCAAAGAACTGAGGGACTTGGTTTTCTGCTTCATTTCGGCACCAGCATCATCTGGATTGATTTCCTTCCTTCGGTCAGCAGTCGGGGAGGCGACTCAACGCGAGCGACGTCGGCGAGGTCCGCGCTGAGCTTGCTCATCAGTTTCATACCCAGGTCGGCGTGGACGATTTCGCGGCCGCGCACGAACAGCGTGATCCGGATGCGGTCCTTGTCGGCGAGGAACTCGCGCATCTTCTTCATCTTCACTTCGTAGTCGCCTGGCCCGATCTTCATCTTCATGCGCATTTCCCTGACCTCGGTCGCGTGTTGCTTCTTCTTGGACTCGCGCAGGCGGACCTTCTGTTCGTACAGATACTTGCCGAAATCGACGATGCCGCAAACCGGTGGCTCCTCGGTCGGCACGAGCACGACGAGGTCGAGGCCCTGCCGCCGCGCCAGCCCGACGGCATCGCGGGTCGGCAGGATGCCGATGAGCTTCTTGTCGGAGCCGATGACCTTGACATACGGTACGCGTATCTGTTCGTTTACTCTTGGCCTGTCTTTGAAACCGTCACGTGGGACTCTACCCGGGTACGTTGTTCTCCTCCTTGATTTGTGCGAGTGCTGACTCGACGGTAACCGCGCCGAGATTGCCCTTGCCGTGCCGGCGGACCGACACGGTGCCCTGGGCGGCCTCGCGACCGCCGACTACGAGCATGAAGGGGATCTTCTGGCGTTCGGCTTCACTGACTTTCTGGCTAATCTTATCAGACTTCAGGTCGATTTCAACTCTTATCCCGATGGCCTGCAACTTCCGTCCTACCTCCTGCGCGTAGCCGTTCTCGGCGTCGGTCACCGGCAGTACGCGGGCCTGGACCGGCGCGAGCCAGACCGGGAAGTCACCGGCATAGTGCTCGACCAATATCCCCATGAAACGTTCGATACCGCCCAGGACGGTGCGATGGACGAGATACACCGGGTGGTGCTGCCCGTCCTGTCCCATGTAGTAGAGGTTGAACCGCGGCCCTTCGTTGAAGTCGAACTGGCAGGTCGGGCACTGCCACTCGCGGTCGAGAGAGTCGAGCAGCTTGATGTCGATCTTCGGCCCGTAGAAGACGGCCTCGCCCTCGGCCCGGTGGTAGGGCAGGCCGATGCGCTCAAGCGCGCGTACCAGCGACTGCTCGCCCAGATTCCACTGCTCGTCGGTGCCGAGGTACTTACCCAGGTTCTTCGGGTCCCGCACCGACAGGTCGACCTTGAACTTCTCGAACCCGAACGCCCGGAGCATCTTGACCGACAGGCTGACCACACCGAAGACCTCGTCCTCGACCTGCTCCGGTGTACAAAAAATGTGAGCGTCGTCCTGAGTGAAACCGCGGACGCGCATCATGCCGTGGAGTACGCCCGACCTTTCGCGACGATAGACTGTCCCCCACTCACCCATACGCAGGGGCAGGTCGCGATAAGAATGCACCTTGGTCCGGTAGATGAGCATGTGGCCCGGGCAGTTCATCGGCTTCAGGACGTACTGCTCCTTCTCGACTTCCATCAGGTACATGTTCTCGGCGTAGTAGTCGAGGTGACCTGACGTCTGCCACAGCCCGGCGCGGGCTATGTGCGGAGTCAAGACCAACTGGTACCCGGCGGCGAGATGCTCCTTTTCCCAGTACTGCTGTATCAGGCGTCGGACGGTAGCACCCTTGGGGTGCCAGAACGCCAGCCCGGCCCCGGCTTCCTCGTGGAAGCTGAACAGGTCGAGAGCCGGTCCGAGCTTGCGATGGTCCCGGCGCCTGGCTTCTTCCAGCCGGTCCAGGTGCTCCTTGAGCAGTTCTTTGGACGGAAAGGCAATGCCATAGACGCGCGACAGCATCCGGTTCTTCTCGTCCGCGTGCCAGTACGCGCCCGCAACCGAAAGCAACTTCACGGCCTTGATCTTGCCGGTACTCGTGACGTGAGGTCCGCGACAGAGATCGACGAAGTCGCCCTGCTCGTAGACCGAGATGGTCTCATCGGGTATGCCCTCAATCAGCTCGAGCTTGTACTTCTCGTCCCGCGCCCGGAACAGATCCTCTGCCTCTTTGCGCGGCAGGAACTTGTGGACGATGGGTATGCGCTGCTTGGCGAGTTCGTACATCCGTTCTTCGATCCTGGCCAAGTCGGTCTCGGTGAAAGGCTTCTCGACGTCGAAATCGTAGTAGAAGCCTTCGGGGACGGCCGGCCCGATGGTCACCTGGGCGTCGGGGTACAACTGTTTGATCGCCTGTGCCATCAGGTGAGAGGCGGAATGCCAGTATACTTCTCTCCCCTGCTCCGAGTCGAAGGTAACTGCTTCGACCCTGGCGTCCTGCTCGAGTCGACTGGTCAGGTCGACCAGCCGACCGTCAACAGTGGCCGCAATCGCGTTCTGGTCGTTCAAGACCTGGCCAACGGCCATTCCCGGCTCAAGTTGCCGAGTTTCGCCACTTACGGTCACGTTTATCACGGTGCAATCATAGCGAGACTCGTGCGAGTGTCAATTGAGGCGAGGCGGACCGAGACGCTGATACAGGTCCAGCCGCTTAAGCACGAAGGACACGAAACGGAAGGTAGATGGTCGCTCCGGGCCGTTCATCCGGCTTCGTGTCTTCGTGGCTCAATACTCCGGTCCTGGGTCCGTCGCTTGGCTTGACCGATGGGCGCAGTGGGCTACAATCATCGCACTTGAACCCTCGTTTGTCCAACCGGGGTCGCCGCAACCAACCAAAGTACCGCATCGGCTTCGGCTTCGACGCCCACGAACTTGTCTCGGGCCGGCGACTTATGCTCGGCGGCGTTCACATCCTTTCCAGGCTCGGCTTGCGCGGCCACTCGGACGCGGACGTACTGCTCCACGCCCTGACGGACGCTCTTCTTGGCGCGCTGGCCCTACCTGACATCGGAACGCTTTTCCCGGACACCGACGCAAGGTGGAGGGATGCCGCAAGCGAGCTGATGCTGAAGGAAGCCGATCGGCGAGCAAGGGCAGCGGGCTACCGGCTGGTGAACGCGGACTGTGTGCTGGTCTGTGACCAACCGAAGCTCCAACCGTACTGCCTCGCTGTGCGTGAGAGCATCGCTGCCATGCTCGGCGTGCCGCCCGACCGGATCGGCCTCAAAGCCAAGACCACCGAAGGTATGCTCCTGGCGCTGAAACGCAAGAGCATCGCGGCGATGGCGGTTGTGCTCGTTGGCGCGGAACAGGCCCGGATGGTCGGACGACCCGGGTCGCTTCGCAAGCGTCTCCGCGGCCTATGATACCGCTCCGCGACGACATCCGCTCCGAGAAGCGGCCCTTTGTTACTTGGGGATTAATGACCGCCTGTGTCGGTGTGTTCATCTATCAGACCCTTTCGGAGTATCAAGACCCGAAAGCCGGTGAGCTGATAGTCAACGCCTACGGTATGATGCCGCGGGACATTACCTCCGGCCAGCATCTCTGGGCCCTCTTCACATCGATGTTCCTGCATGGCGGTTTCTTCCACATCATCGGGAACATGCTGTATCTCTGGATTTTCGGCGACAACATCGAGGATGCGTTTGGACACGGCTGGTTCCTCCTCGTGTACCTGTTCACCGGGGTAATCGGCAGTCTGCTTCAGGTCATGTTCATGCCCGGCTCAACTATCCCGACCATCGGTGCCTCGGGCGCAGTATCAGGAGTGATGGGTGCGTACTTCGTGCTGTTCCCGCGCGCCCGGGTCCTGACCCTGATTCCGATTTTCTTTTTCATCCGCCTGATCTACCTGCCGGCTCCGCTTCTCCTCGGCTTCTGGATAATAATCCAGGTCCTCAACGGTTGTGGTTCGGTGCCGGGCGCGGGCGGCGGCGTCGCCTACTTCGCCCACATCGGCGGGTTTGTATCCGGCTTGGTACTCGGCCTGGCTGTGCGCAACCGCGTGCGCCGGCCGTGGTATGAGATCAGCTAGCTGGCTGCTTGCAGCATCCCTGCTGATGACAGTCGTAACTCGGCTCGCGTTCACTCTGCTGCCGAGAGTTCCGCTCTCGACCAAGGCCGTCGCCTCCATCGGCGACAGCCGCGAGTACATTGAGCTCGCTCGCAACCTCGCAGGTTCTCAGACCTTCACCCGCGACACTGTCCCGCCCTTCCGTCCCGAGCTCTTCCGCACTCCCGGCTATCCGCTCTTTCTGGCCATCCCGTACGTCGTACATCGTCCATCGTTCATCGTTCTGGCACTCGCGCTGCAACTGCTGCTCGCACTCTTCACGGTCTGGCTGACCTCGCGGCTCGCGCTTGAGCTTGGACTTCGCCCCATCACCTCCGCGCTTGCCGCCCTCCTGGTGGGCTTGAGCCCCAGCCTTGCGTTCCTCTCCACCAAGTTGATTTCCGAGACTCTGTTCACACCCATGCTGCTGACTTGTGTGCTTCTCCTCAACCGCCATCGCCAGTCCGGCCGGGCACTCGACCTCATCGGAACCGGCGTCTGTTGCGGCCTGCTGGTTCTCGTCCGCCCCATCGCCACCTTCTTTCCGTTCCTCATCGCCCTCTATGTCTTTCTGCGTGGCATCGCCATCAGGAATTCGCTACTAGGTGTTAGGAATTCCGTTCTCCTCCTCGCCTCCGCCTCCATCGTCGTCGCGCCCTGGGTCATCCGCAACGGCATGAAGACCGGACGTTACATGATCTCGACCGCGTCCGAACACAATGTCTACCTGTACGACGCCGCTACCGTTCTGGCCGCCGAGAAGGGCATCAACATCCTCAAGGCCCGCGACTTGATGATGGCCGAGGCCGAGGCGAAGTTCGGCCCCATCGATACCAGCGATGAGGCGACTATGTGGCAGAAACTCGCGGCCGTAGCCCGACCGCACCTACTAAGGAAACCCGCGGTCGCAGTTCCAGTCTGGTTGTTCGGGGTCAGCGCCGACTTCCTGAACCCCATCAGCGTCGGCCCGCTGCTCATCCACTCCGGTGCCTCCCCGGCCGCGGGCAGCGCGAACCTGCTCCAGTCATCCCTAGCCCTGCTGGTCAAGGGCAAAGTCGCCCAGGCATTCACCCGGGCCTGGCAGGTACGGGTTGGCGGCGCGCCGCTCTTCATACTGGTTGTCCTCGCGTGCGCGACGCTGTTCAACCTCGTCCTCATCTGGTTTGGATTCGCCAGCCTCTTCCTGCCCAGAACCCGGGACATCCGCTGGCTGCTACTGCCAATTCTCTACTTCACGTTTCTGACCGGCACGGTCGGAGACGCCCGCTTCCGGGCTCCAATCGAACCTCTTCTCTGCCTCTTTGCCGCCGCGGCAATCACTCGCCCTCCGCGGCGAGGTCCGGTCGGGCAAACCGAGCTCTCGCCCGAGCTGATATCAGAGTTGACTCGCGGCAGCTGCTCGCTAGGGCTCTCCACACCCAAGACAAGTCACCAAGCATAGCCAAAGAGCATTGCGGACCGAGTGAACGGCCGCCGGAGTGCTGCTCTGGCTACCGACGCAGCAACTGCCGGCGCGACCTGAACTGCGACCGATCGAATGACCGTGGAGACGACGGCAGGACAACTCAGACAGCGACTCACGCCTCAGTCAGCCACGTCAAGGTCAGAACGCCGAGCACAACATTGAGGACGGCAACGTAGCCGGCCACCCACGGCCGCTACCACTCGGATAGCCCAACGGGCCACCGCCAGAACTGCGGAAGAGGAAATCCAGGCCGAGACTCAGGAAGCAGGGGAGGAAGCAGCCTGCTGTGCTTCCAGGCAGGCTGCGGGCGGAGCGATTCCGCCAGCAGTCTTCAGCGCAACCCGGAACACAATCCGGGGACTCCCGGGGTATAGCGGAGGTAACTCCAGGCGACTAGCTCTTCCGGCCTGGCATCAGGCATCCGGGAACACCTGTGTCAAGTCAACGTTCGCCGAACGGTCGTTACCCCGTCCGGCAAGCGAACAGACCTGGTGACTGAGGCAAGCAGGATGTATGTCGGTTGGAGGCCGACTGGTACGGTCAGACGCGGGACGTACTTTTACTCTTCGGCCGTGGCTTCTTTCGGCGTATCTGGTCGACCCGGTCGAGCAGATCGGAAGCGGTGCGTCCATCGAGGCCGGCTTGTTTGAGCAGATCCTCCACCGTCCTTCGGCCAAGATTGTCCTCGCACCTGACCAACCCGGTAACTACCTGACGAGGGCCATCTGCGACACCGCTGGCCAGCATGAGAGCCAGGGCCTCTGCCAACTTCGGCGCTGCCTCAGAGCACTTCCCCTGGGCAACCAGGATGAGGCCGATGTTGCCAAGATCGGCCGCGACACCAAGCTGATACCCGATCCTTCGCGCCAGGCCCAGCGATTCCTCTCCGTACTTGAGTGCTTCAGCGTCTCTTCCCTTGAGACGGTAGATGCTGGCCATGCCTCCCAGGCTCGTCACCACGCCGAGGCGGTGCCCAAGCTTGCGCGCGATCGCCAGCGCCTCTTTGTTGAGGCGAAGCGCTTCGTCGAGAGATCCCTGGTCGCGGTAGATGCCGGCGATGCCGGCAAGATCGCTGGCCACGCCCCACTTGTCTCCGAGGGCGCGAGATAACTCCAGGGCCTGTTGGTGATACTCGAGCGCCCGATCGAGCTCTCCCTTGTCACGCCAGATGTTGCCGATGTTGGCCAGGTAGATCGCCTCGGCCCACTGGTCTCCCAACTGGTGAGCCTGAGCCAGCGCCTTCTCCTTGTACTGGAGCGCCACGTCGAGCTCTCCCCGATCGTGCCGGACTACCCCGATGTTGCCAAAGGCAGGGGCCTTTCCATCTTCGGCCCCGAACTGCTCTGCCAGCCGGGACGCCTGCTCAAAGCTCGAGAGCGCGGCGTCCAGCATACCCTGGGCGTATCTGCACACGCCTGTAAGATTGAAGAGAGCAACAAGCTGAGCCCCCTTCGCTTCCGGCATCGCCTGCTGAAAGCAGCCGACTGCCTTGTCCCAGGCATTGTCTTCGATGGCCGCAAGCCCGAGCTCGAACGGTTGTCTGACGGCATCAGCAGAGCTGGACAGACCGTCGAGGTACTGCGTCATCCGGTCCACGTCACGCCTGATCACGTCGCGGCTCGCCGCTGCCATCCGGGCGCGCCGGCGGATCGGTCCCAAGTAGTACGCGAGAAGCATCACGATTCCCGCTATCAGGGAAACGCCTGCCAGCACGACTATCCAGAACGACGCCGTACCGAACTCATGCCCGGAGAACTTAACCAACGCTGCCAGTCTAGCTATCTCCGGTCTGCAGTCAACCCTGTTCCTGAGCCCTGAAAGAGAAGGCGGGCCGCGTCGCCGCGGCCCGCCTTCCAGGAGACGTGGTTCAGATTACCCGGAACTCCAGTCCGATCGCAGCCCCGGGCCAGATGGCGATGTTGGTGCTGCCGGTCATCTTGTACATCGGTATCACCGACAGGAAGGGGATGCCCGATCCGTCCTCTCCCTGATCCGACAGCCAGACGTTTGCGGCCAGCCCGCCCGTGATTGCCAGCTTCGGCAGGATCTCCCAGCCGCTGGTCAAACGTACCTTTGCCAGGTAGCTCATGCCGTCGAAGCTCATCATCTCGTCCATGAGATCGACCCGGTAGCCGACCAGATCCGCGTCGACGAAGAAACGGGAGCAGCCGCGGGGGAAATGTCCGCCGATGCCGTACCCGATCATCACCCGGGCCGGATCAGTAGGATGGTAGCCGAAGCCCAGAACGTTGTAGAAGGAGCGCCCACCGGTCTTGAGCTCGAACCCGGCGAGGGGTGCCTCACTGGCGAAGACATGGGCACGCAACTGGCCGTTGAGTATGACGTTCAGCGGGCCGATGGCGACGTCGTTCTCCCGGGCGAAGTTGAAGGCGCCGAGCTGGAAGCCGCGCACCTCGCCGGCGATGTTGGCAGCCCCGACCTGTACGCCGAGCGCGCCCCCGGCGAGGTTGAACAGACCCATCTGCAGGCCGCTCGACCGGTCCGGCCACTCGCCAGCCTGGGTGCCGTAGGTCATGCAGCCGAACTCGCTGACCTTCGCGGCCTCGGCCTGGTTGCCGAGGACGTTGATCCCGCCGAGCTGCAGCTTGCTGGAGCCGCGCAGGAAATTGACTCCGCCCAGAGCGATATCGTTTTCACCGCCGCCGATGTTTATGCCACCGAGGGTGAAGCTCGCGTCGTGCCGCGCCACATTGCAGCCGCCGATCTGCGCCGCAGAGCTGCCGCCCGTAGCGTTAACGCCGCCGAACTGCACCGACGCATCGCCACCGGCAACATTGACTCCACCTAGTTGAAGAACGCTGGAACCGGCGACCAGATTGGCTGCGCCGAGGGCGACTCCGTTGTCGCCGCCGCCGAAGTTGACACCACCCAGTGTCAGACCGGTCTTCCCGCGAGCCGCATTCACCCCGCCGAGCTGCAGGCCCGCGCTGCCACCCGTGGCATTCAATCCGCCCAACTGAATCGGCACGTTCCCGCCGGCGATGTTGACGCCGCTCAGCTGCGCCACGCCTACGTCGCCGCGTGCCAAGTCAAACAGGCCAAGCTGCAGTCCGGCGCCACCCCAGGACAGGTTGACCCCGCCGAACTGACAGGCAGCCCAAGTGCCACCGAAGTTGACCGCGCCCAACTGGAGGCAGCGTGCCTCTCCCTTGGCGACGTTGACCCCGCCAATCTGCAGGCCGCGGGCGTCCCGCATCACGAAGTTGCCAAGCAGTGCCAGCTGGAACCCGCTGAAATCACCCCACAATCTGGTTGCGGGCCCGCGGCCGCAGAGCTGATTGCCGCCCTGTGCGGCGACGTTCGCGTCACCGCAATGCTCGTTGGCGGCGCAGGACGAGCCGACGCCGACAACATTCACGCCGCCGGCCAGCTGTATCCACCTGGCGTCGTAGGCCTCAACGTTGAAAAGCGCTCCCAACTCGAAGCCGCGAAGTTCGCCGACGTAACCGCCGAGGATGTTGAGTGAGATGTTGGTCGCAACGTTGCCTGACTGGCTCCCGTTGGTGGAGATCGGCGGGAACAGCGACAAACTGACAGGGTGGTGGACGATGAGAGAGCTGCTGCTGGCGCAACAACTCGCAGTTGCGCTGGACACCGGAATGATGGCGGCCACTAAGACGGCAACCATCGCGGTCCTGATACGACCTGTTGTAGACACGCTAGTTCCTCCTTGCGGTAAGGTGACCAATGAAAGCCGACAGCACTGCCTAGGCTGAGTCATCATTGCTTGACGCGCTAAGTCTACGCTACGACTGTCGGCTGTCAACTTGCGCAACAGAGGAACTTTAGGGTGCCAGCGACGCCCCCAGCCCGCGATTCTGGCAGGCTCGTGCATGGATTGGGCAGGAACTGGACCGGTGAGGGCCGGCCGCTGGTTGTGGTCCACGGTGCGGAAGAAAAGGCCGGCCGGGCGCGCGGCCCGGCCGGCGATACTCCGTGGTCCCGCTACTTCTGGGCGGCTTCCTTCTCGCGCTTGGCTTCGTCAATTACCTTCTGCGCTACCTCGCGCGGCGTCTCTTCGTAGTGAGAGAACTCCATCGTGAAGAAGCCTCGACCCTGGGTCATGGAACGGAGGCTGTTTGAGTACTTGTACATCTCCGCCTGCGGTGCCTGGGCTTTGATGACCTGCAGGTTGCCCTGCACTTCCATGCCCATGATGCGTCCCCGGCGGGAGTTAAGGTCACCCATCACGTCGCCGGTATACTGGTCGGGCACGGTGACTTCGACGTTCATTATGGGCTCGAGCAGTATCAGTCCGGCTTTCTCGGCGCAGTTCCTGAAAGCAAGCTGACCGGCGAGCTTGAAGGCGATGTCCGAAGAATCAACGTCGTGGTAGGAGCCGTCGAAGACTACCGCCCGGATGTCCATCATGTGGTAGCCGGCGAGCACGCCCTTGGTCATCGTCTCGACGATGCCCTTCTCTATCGGCGGAATGAACTTGGTCGGAATCGACCCGCCCTTTATCTCGCTCACAAACTCAAACCCCTTGCCGCGCGGCACCGGCTCAAGCCGCAGCCAGCAGTCACCGAACTGACCCCGTCCGCCGGTCTGCTTCTTGTGCCTGCCCTGGGCCTCGCCCTTCTTCGATATCGTCTCGCGGTACGGGATTCGTGGTTTCACCAGGTCAACCGTAACGTCGAACCTGCGTTTCAGTCTGGCAACCAGCACGTCGAGGTGAAGCTCGCCCATGCCGTTGATGAGCTGCTGGCCGATTTCGGAGTTGAACTCGTAGGAGAAAGTCGGGTCCTCCTCGCGCAGCCGAGCGAGGCCGGTCGAGACCCGCTCCTCGTCTCCCTTGGTGTGCGGGACGATGGCGACTGAGATCGAAGGCCTTGGGAAGACGATTGGTGGCAAGCTGGCGGGTTGGCGCTTGTCGCAGAGCGTGTGGCCGGTGTGCGTCTCCTTAAGCTTGACCAGCGCGCCGATCATGCCGGTGGTCAGCTTGTTCACCTCGACCCGCTCCTTGCCCTTGACAACGTACATCTGATTGACCTTCTCTTCACGCTCGGTGTGAGTGTTCATCACAACCGCGCCCGCCTCAAGCTTGCCACGGAAGACGCGGACGAGGTTCATGTCGCCGACGTGAGCCTCGGAGACGGTCTTGAAGATGAAGGCGCAAACCGGGCCGTTCTCTTCGGGCTTCACCTCCAACACATCGGTCGTTCCGGGCCGGGTCGCGCCCAGCCCCGGCATGTCGAGCGGGCCGGGCAGCACGTCTACGGCGAGGTCAAGCAGCAGATCGACACCGACCTGGGCGAGGGCGTCGCCACCAACCAACGGATAGACGACACCGGCCGTGATGCCTTTTCTAACTGCGGCGCGCATCTCCTCCGGCGCGATCTTGCCGCCCTCGATGAACTTCTCCATCAGGGTCTCGTCGACCTCGGCCGCGGCCTCGACCAGCTTCTCCTTCCACTGGCTGATGGCGTCGGCCATGTCGGCCGGCACCGGAATCTCCTTGCGGACGCCGTTCTCGTAGCCGTACGCCTTGTCGTTCAAGAGGTCCACGACCCCTTTCAGGCCGGCCTCCTTGCCGATCGGCAGGAAGAGCGGCGTGACGCGGGTGCCGAACGCCCTGCGCAGGTCCTCGGCCGTGGCGTCAAATGAAGTGCGTTCCTTGGTGAGCTTGTTGACGAAGACGGCGCGGGGCAGTTTCGCCTCATCGAGCCGTCGCCAGACCATCTCGGTCCCGACCTCGACCCCGGACGAGGCATCGACGACTATGATGCCGTTGTCAATCGCGCGCACGCCGGATACGACGTTACCGAAGAAGTCGGCGTAGCCAGGGGTGTCGACCAGGGTGACCAACGTATCTTTCCAGTCCCCATAGCCGAGCGAGAGGTTAATGGATATCTTGCGGCTGATCTCATCTTCGTCATAGTCCAGGAGCGACGTCCCCTCGGCCACCGAGCCGAGCCGGGTGTTCTGCTTCATTGCGAGCAGAAGCGCCTCGCAGAGCGAGGTCTTGCCCGAACTGGCATGACCGAAGAGGCCTAGGTTGCGGATCTTTTCCGCGCTGTATTCTATCACGGGGTCCTCCTGAAAACTTGTCTAGGTGCTGCGCGGAATCATAGCGAAGGAGTCAGGCAAGTCAAGCCTCGTGGCCGCCAGATACAAACGTAACTCCTCTCTCCGGGGCACGATTCTTGACTCCTAGTCCGCTTCTGATAAGATAGCCGCCCATGCTCAAACTGACTCCGTTTCACGATCGTCACGTGGCAGCCGGCGGCAAGATGGTCGACTTCGCGGGGTACGACCTGCCGGTCCAGTTCCACGGGATTATCCCGGAACACACCCGCGTGCGATCCACCGTCGGCGTCTTCGACGTTTCCCACATGGGCCGGATCGAAGTCCGTGGCAAGGACGCCCTCGCCTTCATCAACCGGATGACGACGAACGACGCCGGCAAGCTGGCCGAGTATCAGGCCCAGTACTCGGTGCTCTGCTACCCGGATGGCGGCATCGTCGACGACCTCGTGGTCTACCGGCTGCCCGACTGCTATTTCCTGGTCGTGAACGGCGCAAACAACGAGAAGGATACTGCCTGGCTGCGCGAGCACCTGTCCGGCGACGTGCGGATGGATAACATCACCGACACGCAGGCCCAGCTCGCCATCCAGGGGCCAAAGGCCGAGGCGGTGATGCAGAAGATCTGCTCGATCCCGCTCGCGCCAATCGGCTTCTATTGGGCGGCCCATTGCGAGATAGCGGGAGTGAAAGGGCTCGTGTCCCGCACCGGTTATACCGGCGAAGACGGATTCGAGGCATATTTCCCGGCCGCGAGCGCGTCGAGAGTCTGGGACGCCATCTTCGCTGCGGGCAAGGAATTCGACATCGAGCCCATCGGTCTTGGCGCCCGCGACACCCTGCGCATGGAAATGAAGATGGCCTTGTACGGCAACGACATCGACAAGACCACGAACCCGATTGAGGCCGGCCTGAGCTGGGTGGTGGCTTTGGATAAACCCGAGGGCTTCACCGGCTCAGACATCCTCAAGAGGGTCGAGGAAGAGAAGCCCACGCGCCGCCTGGTCTGTCTGGAGATGCAGGATAGGTCGATTGCCCGTCCCCACTACCAGATTCTCGCGCAGGGACAACCGGTCGGTACCGTGACGAGCGGCACGCTCTCCCCTTCACTCAATAAGGGCATCGCGCTCGGCTACGTGAAGCGCCAGCTCACCAAGGCCGGCACCGAGGTAGAGATCGACATTCGCGGCCGCCGCGCCGCCGCGCTCATCGTGAAACCGCCGTTCTACAAGAACGGATCCCACAGACCCAATTAGGACAGGATGATTGCCACTAAGACACCAAGACGCGAGGCCAGCCCGGTTCCGGAACCCCCTAGTGTCTTTGTGACTTGGTGGCTAGTCTGTTCCGTCTCAATAAACTGAGGAGGATCGTTGGCCAACTTCCCTTCCGACCTGAAGTACGCGAAGACCCACGAGTGGCTGAAGATTGACGGCGACATCGCGACCCTCGGCATTACCGACTTCGCCCAGGGCGAACTGTCGGACATCGTCTACGTCGAGATCACGGCAGTCGGCAAGACCATCAAGCGCGGCGAGCCGATCGGCACCATCGAGGCGGTTAAGGCCGTCTCCGACCTCTACTCGCCGATTTCGGGCCAGGTGCTCGAGGCCAACGAGGGACTCAAGGATGCTCCGGCCAACGTGAACAAGGACCCGTACGGCGCCGGCTGGATGGCCAGGATCAAGATGTCGGACCCGGCCGAACTCAGCGGTCTCCTCGACTCAGCGGCGTATGCCGAGCTGGCCCGGAAGTCCGCGCACCACTAGCCCCAGGCAGATGACGAAGTCCGAAACTCGAACAGCGAATCAAGCCCGAACTCGCGAAAATGCCCAATCGTACATTCGAGCTTGGTCATTGATTCGTCATTCGTATTTCGAGCTTCGAGTTTCCGCGTAATGCGGTTTACTCCTCACACCGACGCCGACCGGAAGTTGATGCTCGAGCGCATCGGCGTGAAGACGATCGACGAGCTGTTCGCCGGGATACCAGCCGGGATCAGACTGGACCGGCCGCTCAATCTGCCCGAGCCGCTGTCCGAGCCGGAGGCAGTGTGCGTGCTGAACAAGCTCGCAGCCGAGAACACCGGCGCGAACCAGCTCGCCTGCTTCGCCGGTGCTGGCGCCTACGACCACTACATCCCGGCCATCGTCGATACCATAGTCTCGCGGCCCGAGTTCTACACGGCGTATACGCCATACCAGGCCGAGGTCAGCCAGGGAACCCTGCAGGCCATCTACGAGTTCCAGTCGCTCGTGTGCCGGCTCTATGGAACCGACGTGGCCAACGCCTCGATGTACGACTGCGCAACGGCCCTGGCCGAGTCCGCGCACATGGCCCGCGACATCACCCGCCGGAACCGGGTACTGGTAGCTGCCAGCGTCAACCCGACGCACGTCGAGGTAGTCCGCACCTATGCCCACGGCCTGAACATCCCGATTGAGTTCGTCCCGCTGGCGGGCAACACGATCGACCTGGACGCGCTCAGCCGGATGTGCACCGCTGACGTGGCTGCGCTCATCATCCAGCACCCGAGCTTCTTCGGCAACACCGAGCCGGTCCGGAGCGCAAGCGAGATTGTCCACAAGGC
Source organism: candidate division WOR-3 bacterium (assembly GCA_016867815.1). NCBI lineage: Bacteria > Pseudomonadati > Caldifarciminota > Caldifarciminota bacterium. The sequence continues at coordinate 25,213 of VGIR01000024.1, forward strand.
CGGCGCCCTCCTGGTTGTCTCCGCCGACCCGATCTCGCTCGGAGCGCTGGAGCCGCCCGGGACATACGACGCCGACATTGCGGTCGGCGACGGCCAGCCCCTGGGCATTCCCCTGAGCTTCGGCGGGCCGTACCTCGGCCTGATGAGCGCGAAGAAGAAGTACATCCGCAACATGCCCGGCCGGATTATCGCGCGCACCGTGGACACCGAAGGCAAGCCCGGATTCGTGCTCGCGTTGCAGACCCGGGAGCAGCACATACGGCGCGAGCGGGCCACATCGAACATCTGCACGAACCAGGCCCTGTGCGCGCTCGCCGCGAGCGTCTACATGGCGACCATGGGCCGGACCGGAATCACCGAGGTAGCAAACCAGAGCATGGCCAAGGCCCATTACCTTGCCGCCGGCATCGCCGCAGTGCCCGGTTTCTCGACCGAGACCTCTGCCCCATTCTTCAAGGAGTTCGTGGTCAGAACCCCGGTGCCGGCCGCCCGAGTGGTCGAAGCGGGGGTCAAACGGGGCATCTTGGCCGGCGTGGCGCTCGACCGGTTCAATCCCGAGTGGAAGGACCGACTGCTCGTGGCCGTCACCGAGAAGCGGACCAAGGCCGAGATGGACCAGTACTGCGAGTTCCTCAAGCAGGAGTTCGGGAGCTAGTATGGAGTGCAGTCTTAAGGCGAATCGGGAGAGCTGTGCCTGTACCTACGAACCGTGTTCCCGCAAGGGCAAGTGCTGCGAGTGCGTCTCGTACCACCGTGCGAGCGACGAACTACCCGCATGCTATTTCACGCCCGAAGTCGAGCGCACCTATGACCGGTCGGCCGCCCGCTTCGTTGCGTCGAGGAAACGCTGATGCCTGAGAAGACCTTGTTCGAACTCTCCAGTCCCGGACGGCAGGCATGGTCCCTGCCCAAGCTGGATGTCCCGCCGGCCGATGCCGGCGAGATAGCGCGCAAGAGCAACGAGCTGCCGGAACTGAGTGAAGTGGACGTCGCTCGCCACTACACGCGGCTCTCGATCATGAATCACCACGTCGACAAGGGGTTCTACCCACTCGGTTCGTGCACGATGAAGTACAACCCCAAGGTCAACGAACTGACCTCGCGACTTCCCGGTTTCGGCAGCGTTCACCCGCTTGAGCCCGAGACGCTCACGCAGGGCTCATTGCGACTGATGTACGAACTGGGCGAGATGCTCAAGGAGGTTACCGGCTTCGACGCGGTAACGCTTGAACCGGCCGCGGGCGCGCACGGCGAACTGACCGGCATAATGATGGTGCGCAAGTACTTCGAGAAGCGGGGCGAACAGCGGGACGTGGTGCTGGTGCCGGACTCGGCCCATGGCACCAACCCGGCTTCCGTTACCTTATCCGGTTTCAAGTCGGTCCAGATCAAGTCCAACGCCAAGGGCGAGATCGACCCGAGCGAGCTGGAGCGCGCCTGCTCGACCTGCGTAGCCTGCCTGATGGTCACCAACCCGAATACGCTCGGCATCTTCGAGCCCGAGGCCAGGCGGATCTGCGACATCATGCACAATCAGGGATCGCTCGTCTACCTGGACGGCGCCAACCTCAACTCCTACGTCGGTGTGCACCGCCCGGCCGACGCCGGGTTTGATGTGATGCACATCAACCTGCATAAGACCTTCTCGACCCCGCACGGCGGCGGCGGCCCGGGCGCCGGCCCGGTAGCGGTCAGGAAGGCGTTGGAACCCTTCCTGCCGAAGCCGGTGGTAAGAAAGGGTTCAAGGGTCCAGGGGTCCAGGGGTCCAGCTTCAGAACCGGAACCCCCGAGCCCTGCAGCCCCAGAACCCCTTTTCTACCTCGACTCCGACCGGCCTGATTCCATTGGCCGTGTCATGGGTTTTCATGGGCAGTTCGCGGTGCTGGTTCGTGCATACACCTACATCCGTCTGCTCGGTGCTGCGGGCTTGAGGGACGCGGCCGAGAGCGCGGTGCTGAATGCGAACTACGTCCGGGCCGGGCTTGAAGGTGTCTATGACCTGCCCTACAGGGACCGGATCCTGCACGAGGTTGTGTTCTCCGGCACGAACCTGCGCGAGCACGGTATCAAGACGCTCGATGTCGCCAAGCGCCTGCTCGACTACGGCATGCATGCCCCGACCATCTACTTCCCGATGATTGTGCCGGAGGCGCTGATGATCGAGCCGACCGAAACCGAGTCCAGGGAGTCGCTCGATGGGTTCATAGCCGCGATGAGGCAGATTGCCGAGGAAGCCAGGACCAACCCCGACGTCCTGCTACAGGCGCCGGTCACGACGCCGGTACGTCGGCTGGACGAGGCGCGCGCGTCGCGCGAGCTGGATGTCAACTGGGGAGCGCAGTCCTGATGTTCGCTTCCGATATCTCGGTCGAACGCCGCGAGGTGATCCTCACCAAGATAGCGCAGAAGGTCGTAGACCTGAAGCTGGCTCCGGTCGCCATCGTCATGCTGGAGTCGAGCAAGCCGCTATCTTTCGTCGGCTCGCAGTTGATGGTGTTCCTTCAGCCGGTAGTGACCTCGATCTTCCCGTTCCACCAGTACGACGAGGTCGCGGCCCTGATGGAGGACCGGGCGAACGTCGAGGAACTGATTCAGAGAATAGAGAAACTGGAGGATGGCAGACGTGATCGAAAAGGATAGGATAACGCGGATACTGGCGACCGATTGCGGTTCGACTACCACCAAGGCCATCCTGATTGAGAAGCGCGGCACCGAATTTCGTCTCAGCACGCGGGGCGAGGCGCCGACCACGGTCGAGGCGCCGTTCGAGGACGTCACCCGCGGCGTGCTGAACTCAGTAATGGAAGTCGAAGAGCTTTCCGGCGTGAAGCTGCTCGACGGCGAGACTATCATCAAGCCGAAGGCCGGGGACAAGGAAGGTTCGGACGTCTACATTTCCACCTCGTCGGCCGGCGGCGGCCTGCAGATGATGGTCGCGGGCGTTGTGCTCACGATGAGCGGTGAAAGCGCGGCGCGCGCGGCACTCGGAGCGGGCGCCATCGTGATGGACGTCATAGCCTCGAACGACGGCCGTCTCCCCCACGAGAAGATAGAGCGCATCCGTACACTGCGACCGGACATGATCCTCCTGTCCGGCGGCATCGACGGCGGAACCGTCTCGCACGTCATCGAACTGGCCGAGCTTATCGCCGCCGCCGACCCCAAACCCCGGTTCGGAATCGGCTACAACCTGCCGGTCATTTTTGCCGGCAACCAGGACGCGCGCGAACTGGTTCTCAAGACGCTGCGCGAGAAGAGCGCTATTGAAGTCGTAGAGAACATCCGGCCGGTGCTGGAGCGCGAGAACCTGCGGCCGGCCCGCAACAAGATCCACGACCTGTTCATGGAACACGTGATGGCCCATGCCCCGGGCTACAAGAAGCTGATGGAATGGACTGATGTGCCAATCATGCCAACGCCGGGCGCAGTCGGGCTCCTGATTGAGAACATCGGCAAGTCGCAGGGCATCGCGGTGCTGGGTGTGGACATCGGCGGCGCCACGACCGACGTGTTCAGCGTGTTCCAGGGCGTGTTCAACCGCACGGTTTCGGCCAACCTCGGCATGTCGTACTCGATCTCCAACGTGCTCGCCGAGGCCGGAGAGAAGAACATCATGCGCTGGCTGCCCATGGCGATGTCAGCGGCCGAGGTCCGGAACCGCATTCGCAACAAAATGATCCGCCCGACCACGATCCCCTCGACTCTTGAAGACCTCAAGCTTGAACAGGCGATAGCCCGCGAGGCCTTGCGGCTGGCATTGGTCCACCACAAGTCGATGGCGGTGGGGCTCAAGGGTGTGCAGCAGGAACGGACGATTTCCGACGCCTTTGCTCAGTCGCGAACCGGTGAGACCCTGGTGAGCATGATGGACTTAAACCTCGTCGTCGGTTCCGGCGGCGCGCTCTCCCACGCCCCGCGCCGGGTCCAATCGGCTATGATGACGATGGATGCCTTCCAACCAGAAGGTGTGACGCGTCTGACCGTGGACTCGATCTTCATGATGCCTCACCTCGGGGTTCTGACCGAGGTCCATCCTGAAGCCGCCTACGAAGTCTTCGAGAAGGACTGCCTGATTCACCTCGGGACCTGCATTGCCCCGGTCGGCGAGGGCAAAGATGGTGCCAAGTGCGTGCAGGTTAGAGTCACCAAGGCTGACGGCGGAGTTTCAGAAGCGAAGGTTGACTTTGGCGACATCGCGGTCCTGCCGCTAGGTGTCGGCGAGTCCGCCAGCGCGGTCATCAACCCCGAACGCGGATTCGACGTCGGGGCGGGTGCCGGAAAGGCACTTGAGGCCAAGGTCGAGGGTGGGCTGGTCGGTGTCATCGTTGACTGCCGCGGGCGGCCGCTGGTTCTCTCCGAGGACGACAAGACGCGGATGGAGGCACTGCGCAAGTGGGCGGCGCAGCTCAGCGCGTACCCGGCCTAGCTCAGGAGTGCGGCAGCAGTGCTGCCGCCTGGAAGATGCTGCGGGAGCTACCTCCCGCAGCTTGCGTTTCCCTGAAATCCCCGAGTATTGCCGCGTGGTCGAAGACCAGTTCGGTCTCGGATACTGCGTTCAGGTCAACCAGTCGGTGGCGGTCGGCATCGTCTCCGGCCTCAGGCTTCCCCATTCCTCGGGCCGTGAATACGACGGATACCACATGCCCACGCGAGTCGCGTCTAGGGTCTGAGTAGACTCGGAACTGAGTAAGGTCCTGTAGATCGAGCCCTGTCTCCTCTTTCATCTCCCGTCGCACCGCATCTTCGACGGTCTCTCCGTATTCGACGAATCCGCCAGGCAGCGCCCATCCGCGTGGCGGATTGCGGCGGTGTATGAGCAGCACCTTGCCCTCAACCAGGATGATGCAGTCAACGGCCAGCTTCGGTCCGTGGTTCATCAAGCGTCCCTTGAACTTCGTCCTCTCCCTTGATGTAGCTCATCAAGGCCCGATGCCACGGTCTCAGTTCTTTGCCGAACCGGTGCTTGAATTCTCTATTCTCAAGCACCGAGTAGGCGGGGCGCGGGGCCTTGCGTGCGGCGGTAGCGGTATTGATCGGCGCGACCTCGCACTTCGCGTCCGTCAGCCTCACTATCTCGACCGCAAGATCGAACCACGAGCAGTGACCTGAATTGGTCAAGTGATAGATGCCGAAGTGCTTGGACTTGGCCACCTCCCAGAGCGGCCGGCAAAGGTCGCGTGCGTAGGTCGGCGACCCGACCTGGTCGCTAACGACTTCTATTCGCGGGACTTGTGAACACTTCTGACGGATAGTATCAACGAAGTTGCGGCCGTGCCTGCCGTACAGCCAGCTGGTCCTGACGACCAGGTGCTTGTGGCAGGTCTTGATTACTGCATTCTCCCCCATCAGCTTGGTCCGCCCATAGACCGAAAGCGGATTCGGCTTGTCTCCTTCGCGATAGGGACGATCGGTCCGGCCGTCGAAGACGTAGTCGGTCGAGACGTACACCAGCTTGCACCGCAGTTCTTCGGCTCCCAGAGCCACTGCCCATGCGCCCTGGAAGTTGATGGCGGTCGACCCGGCTACGTCGTCCTCGCAACCGTCCACATCAGTCCGGGCGGCAAGATGGAACACGACATCCGGCCCCACCTGATGCATGCCGTTGATGGTCTTCTCTACATCGGTCACGTCGTGCTTCGGCAGATCCCAGCCGACGACTTCTTCGCTCTGATGCCGCAGGAACTCGACCAACTCGGTCCCGAGCATGCCCTCTGCTCCGGTCACTAGGCAGCGCACGGCGTGCTCCAATCTGCAGTTCGGGTCGAACCGGGTGCGCGCTTCATTGACTGAGTGTATCCCGAGCCTGCGCAGAATCAAGTTCCCATGAGTTTGACTAGACCTGAGGAGGGACTATACTGACCTCTTGCGAAGAGCAGTACTTCTTATCCTCTCTCTGATCGGCGCGTGCGTGGCCGGGTACGATGCTCTGTCGGTGTTCAGCGAGTGGATGATCGGCGGCTACAAGGCCGTCCTTTCGCCTCTGCAGGGCTCAAACGTCTGTAACTTCCACCCTACGTGCTCGCAATTCGCGCGAGGCGCGATCCGATCACGGGGATTCCTGCCGGGTGTACTCATCGGCGCGGACCGCTTGATGCGATGCAACACCCTTGCCTGGTCTTACTATGACACACACTACCGCGGAGACGTAGTTGGCGGGAGAATGCCTGACCCGGTCGAGAACCACATTGCGTGGCGCCCGCCACCGGGCGAACCAGGTCTCGTTCTCGTTGCACAGTCAGAAGGAACCAAGACGAAACCCGACGCGTCCAGTGCTCCCCGTCACCCGCCGGCTCCCAGCCTGGGTTTCGCCGACCATCTGTACTCCTCGGGCGACTACTATCAGGCGGCAGGCGAATACCTGAGAGTGAGATTCACCTCGGATTCGTCCGGCATTGGCAGCTATGCCGGGCTGATGGCGGGCGAGTCATACTTGCGGGCTGGAGATCTGGCGCAGGCGCGCCACGCGTTCGCCGACTTGAGCGCTCCCGCTGCGCAGGGTCTCACGCAGTACGGAGTCGCTCGCGCCGACTTTGCGGCGGCTGACTACGTCGGCACGCGAGCGGCCCTCGGCTCGATCACGTCGCCTGTTCTTGGCCGACAGGCCAAGGCACTCGAGGGCTGGACCTACTTCAGACAGCACCGGTTCGCTGAAGGTGCGTCAACGCTGGGCGCACTGGGGACCGACGAACCGTCGCTGCAGCTCGCAACGATGGACGGGCATGACATCCGCCGCCGCTCGCGACTGGTGAGCACGCTGTTTTCTGTCATCGTGCCCGGCGCCGGCCAACTCTACTCGGGCCGCGCCGGCGACGGGGCATATTCATTCCTAACCGTGGCTGGCACGGGACTGGTGACGTTGTGGTATGCGGCCGATCTGGCCCACCGTGACCGCACCGGCGTCAAGGTGTCCATCTTCGGCGCTATCACCGCCCTGTTCTATGCCGGCAATGTCTACGGCGCCAACATCGCTGCCCGTGACCACAATCTGCTACAGGAACGCCGCTACGTTCAGCGTGCCGACTCCCTCTTTGAACTCATGTCGCTGGAGCCCGACTATCGCCCCCTGCTAGACTCTGTTCCACCCGACATCGCCCCACCCGTCCGCGAATGACTCTGCTCCTCTTCCTTCTCCTCCAATCCGCGAATCCATCTCTGCCCGCCCAACCCGACACCGCGGCTCAGGCAGAATCCCCGCCCGCCGTCGCCCAATCTGCAATCTGCAATCTGAAATCTGAAGTGGCTCTGGGCGATTCCCTGCTCAAGCACGGATTCTACACCGAGGCAGCCCAGCAGTACCGTCGCTCACTGTGGCTGACTGACTCCTTTGACGACTCAGCCGGCCTGCCATACCTCAAGCTTGGGTTGAGCCTCGCGGGAGCAAACCAGCTGTTCCTTGCTTCTGAGGAACTTCGGGCTGCCGGCCGACTCCAACCTGGCCTGTCTGCTCCGGCTCAGACAGCTCTTGCCGGCTACTACGCACACAACAGGCGCTACGACCTGGCATCGTTCGAGGTCTCCGACCTGCTGGTCTTCACCCGGGATTCGGCGCGTCGCGCTTCTCTGAATTCGGCGATGGGTTGGCTCAGACTGCAAGACGGTGACGTTGCCTCTGCCGCGGCCAGCTACGAGCTTGCGGGCAGACCTGATGTCGCGAGCGCTCTTCGCCTGGCCAAGGCCGTTCCCCAGCGCAGCTCGACTCTGGCCGCGGTGCTGTCGTCGGTCATCCCCGGCTTGGGCGAAGTGTACGCCGGGCGCCCGGCACCGGGGCTGCTGGCATTTGCCGTTTCTGCCGGGTCTTTGGCTTGGGCTGTCACAGCCGCGAGAAGCGACGACTGGGTGAGTGCCTCGGTCATCGTGTCCGTCTTGTTCTGGCGGTTCTACAACGGATCCCGCGCCAATGCGGTTGCGTTCGCTGACGAGTACAACATGGCGGCGCGGCGGCATCGCATCGCGAACCTCGCCCCGAGAATCGCTGAGCCTGACTGGTTCGCCGGTACCGACAGCCTGCTTGGCTACAAGGTGAGGCCGGACACGGCGGCGACAGATTCCGTGGCCAGCCTCAGGTGAGACTCAGTTCTCGAACAGGATCTGTGACAGGTCCCGGGCCAGTTCATCGCGCAGTGCTGACAGGGCTCCGGCCAATGAGAAGTTCAACTCCTCTTTGCCGGTGCGAATCATGACTCCGCCGGCAATGCACACGGGTTCCCCGATCTTCGCCTCCAGCCTTGTCCCGAACGAACGTGTGTCAGCTTCCGACAGCGACACCACCGATTCGGGGCCGGCATGCTGCTTCACCAATCTGATAACGGAGCCGGCGTAGCCGGGGTCAGCGAGAACCTTCTCCTGGGCACGTCGAACGACTAAGTCCAGCACTTGCCAGCGTGCACCCAGTGCGGCGCTGCGCTGCTCCAGACGGGCGCGGCCTCGGGCCCGCTCAAGCATTGCCTCACAGTCACGCTGAGAGCGTTCCGCGCAGTCGCACTCAATGACCGCAACCTCCGCCGCAGATCGCTTCCGCGTTGCCACCACCGCCTGGCTGCTTTCATCCGCGATGGCGGCCGCACGTGTCCTGCCGTCGGCCAGTATCTTCTCGACCAGTTCGTTGGTGCCCATGGCGAGTTCTTGGCTTCTAGTTTCTGGTTCCTGGAACTAGCGACAAGAAACCGGAAGCTAGGAACCGATCCTGACGCCCATCTGCAGGAAGATGGTCGCAAGCAGGCCGAGCACCGCGTACGTCTCGACCAAGGCGCCGAAGATTACGCCCTTGGTGCCTTCCGTCGCACGCTTGGCAACCAGTTCGGCGCCGGCAGCGCAGACCTTGCCCTGCCAGATCGCCGTCGCGAGTCCGGCTACTCCGACCGGTACGCAGGCGGCGAACATCTGCACTCCCTGCCACACCGTGATCGGAACCAGGTTTCCGAGCACGCCCATCTTCATCATGGCCAGGAACGCGCCGAGGAATCCGTAGAATCCCTGGGTGCCGGGCAGGGCGACGAGGATGAAGAGGCTGCCGAACTTCTTGGGATCCTCGGCGAGTACACCCGAGGACACTTTCGCGACGTAACCGATGCCGATGGCCGAGCCGATTCCAGCCGGCAGGGCCGCCACAACACAACCGAGCAAAGCAATGGCCAAACCAATCGGGTCAACCACTAGTCCTCCTTATTGCTTCACGGCCACATACTCATTGGTCTCGCGGAACGGGACAAAACGCTCACCGCCGCCGGTGTAGAAGCGCGGAAAGAACTCGACGTACTGCAGACGAAGCGAATGTACAAAGGCCCCCAGCACGTTCACCGCGATGTTGTAGGTGTGACCCACTACCAGCACGATAAGCGCACCGATGATGCCGACCACCGGAATCGGCAGGAGCATCCAAGCTATCACGTTGATAGCCACGGCAACGCCACCGGTACACATGCCCAGGGCCATCAGCCTGATGTAGGACAACACCACGCCGATGTACCCGGTCGCGCCGTACAGCGCGTACCCGCCCCAAGCGAACTTGGCGAGCATCGATGCACTCGATGGCGACAAGAGGAAGAACAGCGCACCGGTCAGGCTCGGGATCCAGGCCGGCAGCACACCGGCGAAGTAGAGCACCACTGCGGCCGCGGCAAGTGCGCCCAGCCCCAGCGGTACCGGCTTGAACTTCCGCGTACGGATCGTACTAACGACGGCATGGACGAACATGCCAAGGTGAAGAAACCAGAAAGCCCACTTCGCCAGACTGAACCCGGCCGGCAGCCAGCCGAGCCTGGCCCCGACGAAAACCAGGAACGCGGAGAAGAGCGCGAACCAGAACGTCTGGCTGAACGCGGTCTCCCGGCTGCGCTGGGTGAAGACGATTATCGCGGCAACCGAAAGGAGAATAGTGAGCATCAGCGCTGTCATCGCCCAGTCCGGCAGGGACTTCGCGAGCACGAACCTCGCGGTCAAGGCATTCAGCGACAGGAACCACGGCAACTGCCCGAGCAGCCCGCCCCCGAAATCGCGGACGCGCAGGCAATCGACGATCTCAAACGCGATGCCGGCAATCATCTGCAGGTAGCCGAGCCCAATCGACAGTATGAAGAACTTCATCGGGTCCTTGACCGGGTCGAACCACATCAACCGGTTCTTGAACACCTGGAACCAGCTTACACCCAGCCGGTCCGGGATGTCGCCGAACCAGCCGCCGACCAGCGCCCCGGCCGGTATCGTCAGTATCGCGCCGATCAGGATAATGCCTAGCAGCTTGTTGCCCATGCCCATCTTCCGCATCATGAAGTAGGCGAGCACCGCCACCACGATCCCGTATCCGGCATCGGTCAGACAGAGAGCAAAGAAAACTCCGAAGAACGGGGCGATGATCCAGGTCGGGTCCAGCTCGTTGGGACGCGGCATGCTGAAGAGCTCGAGCACCATTTCGAACGGCCGGAACACGGGCCGGTTAACGAGCGCCACCGGCGTTTCCTCGCCTTCGGCCGGATGCACCCCTGTCATGGCCGCCGCCCCACTCTCGGTCACGAGTCTCTCCAGCCGTCCGAGATCGCGAGTGCGTACCCATCCGTGAATCAGCGCTACGGTCTCAGTTTTGGCAAACGCGGCGGCCGTCGCGCGCCTCAACTCATCGTTAGTGAGGGAGTCGGCCGCGACTCTGAGTTCGGGCAGGGCCGAACCGAGCTGCTCAATCTCAGCACCGATTGACTGCAGACGCCCCCGGGCTGCGGCAGCATCTTTGGCAAGGTCGGCCAGCGCGTCCTGCGGCTTGCTCTTCACGTTGTGCAGGTCGATTGTCACGAAGCGGTTCTCGCTCAGGGTTCTTGCGACCCGGTCAGCCGCCTCGGGTAGTGCCGCTACCAGCACGCGTACCTCATCGCCGGCACGACCCACGGTCTCGACCGCGCCCGGCCCGTCCTTCAAAACCTCCTGCACAGTACGGAGGTCGTCTTCGACCGGGAAGCAGCCGAACGACACAACCGCGGTCTTGAGCCCGTACATCTCGGCCGGCGAATAGTCGAGTCCCGACCAGGGCTCGAGCCTTGCCCTCTCGGCCGTAATCGCCTGAACCCGGGCTTCCAGCTCAGCCTGCTCGTGGGTCAGGCTCGTGAGCCGTTCTACAGCCGAGGAATGGTCGAAGTTCGCAGCGAGCAGGTCATACTCCTGTCGAGACAGCTCCTTGCGGCCACCGGCGTGCTTCCTCTTCTTCACTCTGGTCGTGAGGGTTTCGATTGCCTGAATGACACGCCGGCTGTCTGCGTTGACCTGGCTCTCCGGCGTTGCCGATTCGGTCTGCGTGATGTGCATCACGCCCAGACGTTGGAGCTTCTTGAGGAACGGATCGCGGCCCTCCTGATGGACCGCAACGAGAACGCGGGAGACTTTCTCTACTGCCACTGTCGGCGCAGGTTCTCGACCAACAGGTCAGCCGCCTTGTCCACCCTGTCTTCAGAAACGACCTTGATGGAGCTGGCAGCCGCCTCGGCCTCGGCCTTCGCTTTGGACTGAATGCCGGCGGCTTCCGCCCTGGCCCGCTCGAGAGCAGCATCGTGTTCCCGGCGGCAGCGCTCCCGGGCCTCGGTGATTGCCGCCGCGGCCTCCTGCTCAGCCTGCGCAATGGCCTGGCGACGCTGCTCTTCAGCCTGTTTGATCGCCTCATCCGCCTCGACTTCGGCGGCACGGATAAGGCCGATGATATCCTGAGATTGACCTGACATAAAGGACTCTCATGCTATTGTGGCAACCCCGAAAGTCAAGCAAACTCCGGGCGCAATGAGTTCTGGCCTGGGTACATGGTGACCCCCTGAGAGAGGTAAGACGGTCAGCGGGAATTGCTCCGCGGAGATGGAGAGAGATGAGACGGAACGTGCGTGAGATTTGTCGGTCGGCAGGCGCTCGGATGCGCCCGGGCAGACAAGAAGAAGGGCATCGTGCTCAACGCCTGGCTGGTTACACTTGTGTGATGAATA
>VGIR01000025.1 GCA_016867815.1 candidate division WOR-3 bacterium
GTCTGCCACCTCGTCCCGCAGCCAGGACAAGTCCAACACTCGGTCAACCCGTTTCAGTACATGGTCGTCGGGCACCAGGTCCCGAAGCGGACAGGCGACGAAGATGTCCTCACGCCAGCGGTCCTGATTACCTACCATTGTCAGTGGAGTCCTTTCGGTTGGGCGTCACCATCCCTTCAGACGCTCCAGCCGTCAGAAAGATGTCAAGACTTTTTCAACAGCCCCAGTGTCCCTGTTTTCCCCCGGGTTGAATCGCTCCTCGCATCCTCAACCGGTTCGCGGATGACTACCCTCCGGGTAGCTTGGGGGCAGACCACCCGGCGGGAAGATGGTGCTCTTTTTCACAGGTAGGGGGGTGCAGACGCCATAAGTATATGAAGGGCAGGGCGGAAAACGGGGACTGTACCGCGCTAAGTCTGACGCAAGCGCTCCGAGGGACTGTCCCCAGTTTTCCGCGAGAAGCAGCCCGAAGTCCGAAGAGAACCATTGCCACCAGGACACTAGGTCACCAAGGTCCGGCGGGAAGGAGAAGCGGCCGGCAGGTTCTCTGCCGGCCGCCCTGCCAACGTCAGTCGAGCGGGAGCGGCTTGCTCTGTGCCGTGCCGCCTGCGGCTATCGTCCGACTCGGAGTTGCCGGCGTCCGGCCTTCGGCAGCCGGTAGTCCGCGCAGGGCTCGGTCTGCTCCTCTGCCAGGACGAGCTGGCAGAAGTCACATTTCAGGCAGGTTTCGAGTTTCACCGCGTAGGTTCCCTGTTGCCGTCCGCCGCAGAGCGTGCCGGCAACCGCCCAGCAGACTCGACCGGCCCTGGTGCCGCGGTTGATGCCGTCCGCGCCGACGTCGGTGGCTGCCGGGCAGGTCAGCTCGGCACCGGGGCCGCGACCGCAATTCTTGAACTCCCAGCAGTTGAGCGGCCGCGGCCTGCGACTGCGGACGACCTTCTTCGCTGGCATCCGACTATGCGGTGGCCTTGGACGGCTTGCCCCACCAGAGGTTCGCCAGGTCGAGGACCAGGACCAGGCCGAAGAGCGTGGCCATCAGGAAACCTGCGCCCATGAAGAGGTAGGCGAACCCGGTCGCGGCGTAGCGCGTGAGCCACATCCCGCCGGCGTCGAGCACGGGCAGAGAGAAGGCGAGAAACCCGAACAGGCCCTTCAGCTTGGGGCCGTAGGTGGAGAACATGAAGAAGAGCATTACCCACATGAACATCATCGCCCAGCCGCCGAGGTGGGTGTGAGTCACGCCGACCAGGTCGCCGAATTCCTTGGCGTAGATCATCTTTTCTTCAGAGCCGCGCTCGTTCTCGATTGCGCCCTGCACGGTGAACTTTGTCTTGTGGTAGATATTGAGAACACCGACCAGATAGGTGAGTCCGATGAGCAGCAGGAAGAAGGTAATCGTGACCTTGGCGTATCTCGGCAGTGCCGGCAGAGAGTATCCGTTCATCTCCGTTCCTTTCCCGCGCTACTGCTCCGGCGCGAGGTAGACCGCCTCGTAGAGGGCGATTGCTTTCTTGACCGCGAAGGCGGTCGCGCGCGAAGAGATGGTCGCGCCGGACACGGCATCGACGTCCTTGCCGACGGACAGCGCGCTCTTGCTGGTCTTGCCGATGAACTGCTCGAGGAAACGCCGGGTCGATATCGGCCGGCCGCGCTGCTCGACGTAGGACATCACAGCCATGTTCGTGACTTTGCCCGTCAGGTCAAGTGCGACGATGTAGTGCACCGGGCCCCACTTGCCGGGCTGCATCTCCATTACGGCAACGCCGGTCTTTTTCCCGTCCTTCGTGCCGAAGTAGAACGTCACCGTGTCGTTCACCGCGACATCGTCGGTCTTCGCCCCGGCCGGGTACATCGTCCACTTGCCGCCGCAGACGGCCTTGACCGCCGCGATCTGTTCGGCGGTTAGTGCCGTGGCCTCGGGCAGGACCTTGCCGGCGTCGGGGAACATTGCCTTCAGCGCCGCGTCGTGGTTCAGAAGTACCACCGCGCCGGCCGGGCCGGCAAACACGACCAGCAGTAGCGCCGTAATCAACCATCCATATCTCTTCACTATTCGCTTTCCTTTCTTCGCGTACACTGCAATCACCGACCGGCAGGGGAAGTGGCTATTCCCTGCAATAGCGTGCTGTCCAGGGCGCTGGCCAGGCCGGGCGTGCAGAATGCTCGCATACTATCGTTGATCAATATCGCTTCCATGCCGCCGGTCTTCTCGACCAACGGCAGGGCGGCCACACCACGGAGGAATAGTATCTTGGACCAGCCTTGCGCCGTCAGCGGATCACGCATCACGATGGTCGTGCTTATCGTGCCCCGCTGGGGCCAGCCCGTTGCCGGGTCGATTATGTGGCAATAGCGAACGCTCTCCGCGGGGACCTGACCGGAACCCGCCGCGGCGTTCTGGAGCGTGTCCCGAGGCGGGCCCCAGAAGAAACGCTCGTAGTCACCGGAAGTGACGACCGCCAGGTTCGATGCCGCGATCAGCCCGACAAGACCGTCGCTTCGGGGTGAACGGATGCCGACCTTCCAGTTCTTGCCGCCCTTCTTGCCCATGGCGTAGACGTCGCCGCCGAGGTCGATGAGCGCGGAATCGACGCCCTCCTGCCGCAGCACGCGCGCCGCTTCGGCGAGGCCGTAGCCCTTGGCGATGCCGCCCAGGTCGATGGCAACATCCGGCCGGAGTTTGGTTACCCGGCCCGGTTCGAGTACGAGATTCCTGTAGCCGACGAGCTTGAGACAGGAGTCTATCGACCGCTGAGAAGGTACTGCCTGGCGGTCGCCGTAGAAACCCCACAGCTCCACCAGCGGCTTGATGGTGATGTCAAATGCGCCTCCCGAGACTTCGCTCACCGCGACCGCAGCCTTGACGACCTCGACCACCTCCGGGTCGGTAAGGGGCGTGTTGTTGACGTTGAAGGCGTAGACCGGGCTGGTCGAGTCCAGGAAGTTGAACTTGTGAGATATCTCCTCCAGCCGTCCGAAGGCGGCCGCAATTGCCTTGTCCGCAGTCTGCGCCGGACCCGTCGCCTGGATCGTGACGTAAGTGTCCATCATCAGCCGGGTCTGCTTGCGGACATCGGTCTTGCCCTGGCGGCAGGAGGGAAGCAGAAGGCCTGCCGCCAGGGCTACCAAAAGAGCGCTCCACGCCACCAGGTACGGCCTGCGAGGCGCAGCAGACCGCGGGCGGCGAGCGCTCATACGACGCATCTCTGGTTTAGAAGACAGTCCGCCAGCCCAGGGTTATGCGGTTGAAGTCGAGCTTGCAGAGGGTGCCGTCGCCGACTTTCCACAGACCCTTGTTGTATTCCAGCATCAGCGCGGAACCCGGGATGACCCAGTACTGCACCGTGGCGCCGATGGTCGTGTAGCTTTCGCCGATTGCCTGTCCATTGTGCATGTTGGTCACGTTGCTGCTGCCCGTGGTGTAGCCGAGCTTGCCCCAGGTCGTCCAATCCGGGCTGCTCTGGTCGTAGACCAGATTGAAGCCCAGCTTGTCCGGGATGACGTTCACGCCGGCTGTAACGTACCATGCCGTCGGCTTGCGGGTGTAGGTCGTGGTGTCAATCCCGCCCTCGGGCTTGTGGTTGAACACCGGGACTCCGGCCCAGCTTCCTCCGAAGCACTCCCCGCGGAAATAGACCGGTCCGAAGTCGCCGCCCAGCCCGACCGCGTAGCGCGACCACGGCTCCAGCGCACCGTCCGCGCCTTCCTTGCCGAAGCCGTAGGACCCGAGCAGGCGCAGCTTCCAGAAGGTCGGCGCAACGTGGAACAGCAGCGACTTGTTGCTGTTGTCGTCGCCGATCATCTGTTCGCCGGCCAGCAG
Organism: candidate division WOR-3 bacterium; assembly: GCA_016867815.1. Lineage (NCBI taxonomy): Bacteria > Pseudomonadati > Caldifarciminota > Caldifarciminota bacterium. Next base: position 3,821 of record VGIR01000025.1, read on the forward strand.
GTACGCGTAGGCGGGAATCGAGAAGCCGCCGCCCGGCTCGAACGACCTGTAGAGCTCGATGCCGAGGTCGTGCCACTCGCCGCCATAGGCGTTGGCCGACGACTTGTGCATCCGGTTGTGTTCCTGGTAGCTCTTCTTCTCGCCGTAGTCCTCAGAGAAGATGGGGCGAATAATGCCGGTCGTCATCTGCACCTGCCACGGCAGCATCAACGCGATGTTGGCCTCAGGGAAGCTCACCGCTTTCAATGTGCCTGTGCCCTGCTGGGTACCGAGCTTCTTGCCCAGCGACGGCGTGGCGCCTGTGGCTGTGCCGCCGCAGTCGGCCAGGACGTTGATCGAGATATCGTTGGTCAACTGAGCGTTGAAGTAGAGGCCGACACCGTGCGACATCAGGTACGTGTTCACACGTCCGGTGGTGTCGTACGCGGTCGCAACCGGGTTGCCGGCCGAATCGCGGCTCGGCTGAATGCCGGACCCGCTGCTTACATCGAAAAGGACCCAGCCGATGTCGCCGCCGAAGTTGAGTTGGGCGCCCATCGCTCCGGTTGCCGCCAGGGCCGTGACCAGCACGGCGGCAAGCAGCACTTTCTGTTTGGTCATCCTATCTCCTTCTCCTCGGGGAGTTGCGGTCTTGCCCGGCATGCAGAATCCGCCGAATTGGAGGATGCGCCTCGACATGTACCCGGGTTCTTCCTTGCTGGCTTTCTGCCGCCATTGCCCAAGCCTACGCGAGGGTCTGCGGTCAGACGGAAAGACATCGGGCAATGAACATCACGTTTCGTGCCACCCCGGCGCGCCCGTTTACAGGCTGGTTGTGGCGTCGAAGGCCGTCCAACCGGGCAGTAGGTGGCGGTAATCCGCCATTCCGGCGGGGCTATTCCTCGCGAGACCCGGCCGCCGGGGCTGCGGCGGTGGCGGCGGCCAGCAGGTAGAGTTCGGCCACGATGTCGCCGGGAAAGTGCAGCGCCCGGTCGAACCAGCCGCGGCGGTTGCTGCCTTTCTTGATGAGCTGCCTGACGTTCTGCCAGAAAGCCGGGAAGTAGGCCCAGGACAGGGCCAGCGAGCGCGCCAGCCATCCGGGCCGGATGCCGAAGATGCGCAACGGCGCGAGCAGACGCTCGAGACCCATGGCTACTTCCACGGGAGCGGTTGTCTGCGCCAGGAGCGCGGTCGCGAGGAAGAGGAGCAGCATGCGGGCGGTGAAGATGGCGCCGTCATGCAGCCCTGCCTCGGTGATCCGCAGGGGGCCGAACTCCCAGAGAACCTTGCCCCAGGGAGAGAAGATGACCGGCAGCAGGAACGACATCAGCAGTAGTGCCCAGATGCGCCCGAACCCGGCCGCGAGCCGGCCGAGTCCGACCCGACCCGCAAACGTAAGGATAGCGAGCAGGCCGAAAACTGCCACGTAGAGCCGATAGTCGGAGAAGATGACAACGAGGAGCCCGATCGCGATCACAGCCGCGACCTTGAAGTCCGGGCGCAGCCGCCCAAGGAGACTCTGGGGACTTCGGGTTTCCGGGGGGCTGGGGTTCGGGTACTTGAATCCCGGAGTCCCTGGCTCCTTGATCCCTGCTCCGGACTCCAGCCTCCGCACTGCCTGGATCGCTATGACCCCGGTCAGGACACCGGTCACAACGGCGGAGAGCCCGAGCCAGGGCCAGAGCCAGAGGACGCCGCTGCTGCGAATGAACAGCAGGTAGACCAGGGCCACTTGGGCCGCAATGTGGCTGACCGCTCCGCCGACACTGATGCCGACTAGTCCGAACGAGAACATGCCGCGGCCCGAGAGTTGAAAGAGCAGAATCATGACCAGGGCGCTCACCACGCCGCCGGAGAAGGAGAGAACGAACGTGGGCGTCAGGAACGTCCCCATGACCATCGAGCTGACCAGGGTTCGGAGCACCGCGAGTTCCACGGCGCTGGCCGGGCCGATGTAGACCATGGCGATAACCGTGATGATGTTGGCGAGCCCGAGTCGGACCCCGGGGATAGGGTGCGGCAGCAGCGACTCGGCAACCTGCAGTACCGATGCACAGGCCACGAGCAGCGACAGCCGTACAATCCTGGACGATTGTCGATTGTCGATTGTCGATTGTCGATTCCCGGTCAATCGAAACTCGTCACTCGCCATTCGACAATTCCTCAATAGCTCTCGGCATCGTAGTCGCGGGACGCGCCTCTGACTTCGATCAGCACCCGGTTCGGAATGCACACTATGGTGCGGCCCGGAGTCCGTACCCAGCCGGCGTGCTTGCAGACTCCCTTGGGGCAGTCCGACTCGGCCACCCGGATGGCGCCGCCTCTGACCTCGATGCTCATCTCCGGTCCTGCCCTGTCGCCGATCGCTATCGTCTGGTCGCGGTCAAGCTGGTACGTGCCCACCAGCCGGTTGTTCTGGAAGATGCGGGCGATCGGCCGCTCGCCCGCGGCCCGCGCCGCCCGGATCAGCGCCCATCCGGGCAGAGCCAGCAACGCAGCGATGAGCAGGACGTCGAGTACCGTGAGTCTGCCAAGGTCACGCTTCAAGTTGTCCAGAGTCTAGGCGGGTTCGGGCTTGCCTGCAATCGGGACGGTGAAGAAGAACCGGCTCCCCTTTCCGGCCTCGCTTTCAACCCGCACGGTTCCGCCCTGCGTTTCCACCAGCCGCTTCACCAGCGAAAGCCCCAGCCCCGGCGCCAGTCGATCCGTCTTCTTTGCCTCGTCTCCCCGGAAGAAGATGTCAAAGACGTGCGGCAGGTCGCGTTCGGGAATGCCCATCCCCGTATCGGCCACCTCGACTTCCACAAAGCCCTCTGACTGCCGCGCGGATACCGTCACGCTGCCCCCGGGCCGGTTGTACTGAATGGCATTGGCCAGCAGGTTCCGAACCGTGAACTCAAGGTACCGGGCGCTGGCCTGAGCGGGTGGCAGATCCGCTGGCAGCTCCACCCGCACACTGACGCCGCGCTCGCGGGCCAGCGCCGCGTACTCGGCGGCGGCGGCTTCCACGACCTCGGCGACCGGTACCGGTGCGGTCTCGACGTTCGTGGTGCCCAGCTCCAGCTGGTGCAGGTCGAGCAGATCGCCGATCAGCCGCAGCAGCCCGTTGATACGCTGGCGCGCACGGTCGATGAGCGCCGGCCGCTCGTCCGGACTCACCCGTTCCACGACCTCAAGCAGGCTGGCCGCGGCCGCGGCCGGCGACCGGAGTTCGTGGGTAACGGTGATGACGGACTGAACCCGGTTTCGGTCCGCCTCGAGCAGCTTCCGGTTGGCCTGGGCCAGCTGGTTCGTGCGCCGGCTCAGGCGGCGGCTGATGGCGGCGGTGAAGTAGCGGACGATGTATAGCGTGCTGCCGAAGACGATTATGTTGGCAAGCACCGGCCCCAGTGACTGGTAGGGTGAGACGGCGTAGAGCCCGGTCAGGGGGAAGCGTGCAATCACTCCCGTCCAATCGAGCAGCACCATTGCCGTGTACAATCCGAAGGCCAGAGTGGCGATGACCAAACTGCCTGATTCCGGGAAGATGAAGGCGGCGATGGCGGTGTGAAAGACGAAGTAGAAGCTGAATGGGTTCTCAATCCCACCGGCGAAGTAGAGCAAAAGCACAAGAGCGATGAGGTCGATCACTATCTGGGTACGGGCGAGTCCGGTCAGACGTTCGGCCGTTGACGTCCGTCGCAGCCGCACCCGGAAGAAGACGTTGGCCGCCACGACACCGGCGGTCACAGCGAGCAGCGGCATCGGGTCGAACCGGAGACGCAGCAGGTACCACGCCGCCGGCAACGTGGCCAGCACGCCGGCAATGGCCAGCCAGCGCAACCGTATGAACCAGGCCAGCTGGCGGAAAGCCTCGTCGGCTCGCCCCGGGCTACCGGGGCTATTCGGCTGATTCAAGCAGGTGCGCCACTTCCCGAAGCAGGACATCGGCCGGCACCGGCTTATCCAGGAACTTCTCTACGGGCAGGAATTCGCCGTCGGTTTCCGGCGAGAAGCGCAGCGGCGTGGTCTGGTGAATCGCGGTGACCATCAGGATCGGCGTCTTCGCGTAGTGCGGGTCTTTCCTCACCTGGTATGAGACGTCGAACCCGGCCGAGCCAGTCTCCATCATGACATCCAGCACGAGCAGATCCGGCCGGAACTCCCGTATCCTGGCCGATGCCTCCGCTGCCTTGGTGCACGCCTCGACTTCGTAGCCCGCTCCGGCGAGAACCGCCCGGGTCGCGGTGATGAAGTCAGCGTCGTCGTCAACGATGAGAATCCGCTTTCCCTTGGTTGTCATTTTCCATCCTCCATAACTGACGATAGCAGCCGCCCCAGCCCCCCGGCGACCCGAGGCGGGACGTGCTTGAGTGCGCGGCGGGCAGCGAAAGCCGCGTCGCCGGCAGCATCGCGGCAGTACTTGACGCCTCCGCGCCGGGCGAGCGCTCGCTGGATCGCCCCCGGGCGCTCATCTTCGAGGTCCTCTGCGTCGTCCAGCAGCTGGTACGCGAGCCCGAACTGCCGCCCGAATTCCTCCAGCGCGGCAAGCTCCGCACTGGCAGCCTTGCCCAGCAGGCCGCCGGTACGGCCGCAGAAGGCAAACAGGGAGGCCGTCTTCTTGTTGATGATATCGAAATACTGCTTCTGCGAACAGCTGGCGCCGGCGCCGATTCGTGCCTCCAGCCACTGCCCCTCGCACATCGTCCGCACCTCGCGCACCAGCAGGTGCACAAGGCCGGGAGTATGCAGTTCCTCCAGCGCGGCCAGCCCCTGTACGAACAGCAGGTCGGCAAAGATCACCGCCGGCTTGACGCCGATGACGCGGTGCAGCGCCGCGCCGTCGCGTCGCCGCAGGGCCGAGTCGATCACGTCATCGTGGATGAGCGAGGCCGTGTGGACGATCTCGACGATGGCTGCGGCCAGCACCGCGTCACGGTCGGGCCGCTCTCCGGTCGCGCCCGCAGCCAGCAGGAGCATGGCCGGACGCAGCCGCTTTCCCCGCAGCAGCACCGAGAAACGACCGGTCGTCCGGTTGGCGATCTCCGCTTCGACGGCGTCGAGACCGCGGCGGATCGGCCGGTAGGCCGGACTCACTTCCTTCATAGCCAGGCCGCCAGCGTCATGAAGACGCCGGTGGCGAGATGGGTGAGAATGATGGCCGCGTTGGCCGGCAGCAGCCGGGGCCGGTCGGCGTGGAACCGGTGGGCGCGGATGGCAGCGAACAGCGCAACCGGAACAGTCAGGAGGGCGAGCAGAGAGGCGGGAGCGAGGACTCCGGTCAAGACCAGGACGCCGATGAGTCCGTACGTGACAAGAAGCGTGGTGCTGAGCAGACGGCTCGCGGCCCGAGTCCCCATGACGACCACCAGGGTGCGCTTGCCGACTGCGCCGTCCGCCTCGACGTCCTGGAACTCGTTGATGAACAGGACGAGACCCATCAGGAGTCCGATCGGCAGGCTCGCGATCAGGGCCGGAAGGGAGAGAGCTCGCGCCTGCACGAAGTACGCGCCGAAGGCGACGACGGGTCCGCACCCGAGCACGCAGACGATTTCGCCCAGCCCGCTGCGTGAGCCGAGCCGCAGCGGCGGGGCCGTATAGAACCAGGCGATGACGAGGCCGATGACGCCAACGACCAACAGAACCGAGCCGCCCGTACGGACGTTGAGATAGAGTCCGATTGCCGCGCAGAGCACGAGGCTCGTGATGCTTGCGTTCCGTACCTGCCGGGGCGACAGCAGGCCATCCTGGATGACCTTGCTGCCTCCCGAGAACGGTGTGGCTTGCGTCAGTTGGTCGTCGCCGCTTCGGTAGTCGAAATAGTCGTTGGCCAGATTGCAGCCGGCATTGGCCAGTGCCGTTCCGATCATGGTAAGCCAGAACAGACCCCAGCTGAACGGATAGCCCGCAAAGCGTGCATACGCCGCGCCGAATGCCGCAGGCACCAGCGTGCCGACGAAGAACGGCGCCCGAAGCGCGCGAAGCCAGACCGCCGGGCGTGATGCACTATGCATATTGCATTGTGCCTGAGAATCAGAACTTGTCGAAGTAGATATGCTCGGCCGCGATGCCCAGGCGGGGCAGCACCCGCATTGCCGCGTCAATCATCGGCGGCGGGCCGCAGAGCACGGCTTCTTTGGCGCCGTTCGGGTTCACGTGCCGGGCGGCTACCTGAGTCACGAACCCGACGTCGCCGGTCCAATTGTCCTCGGGCCGCGGTTCCGAAAGCGCCGGGAAGTAGCGGAAGTTGGTGAACTTCCTCTCCAGGTCGCGGAAGACGTCGACGTAGAACAGGTCGCGCCGGGTCCGTGCTCCAAAGAAGAGAGTCGTCTTGCGCGGCATGCCCTGCTCGGCGAGGTGCATTACGATCGAGCGCATGGGCGCCATTCCCGAGCCGCCGCCGATGGCGACGATTTCGCGATCTGAGTCCTCGCGCAGGAAGAAATCGCCGAACGGCCCGGTCAGCCTAACCCGGTCGCCCACCGCCAGTGCCTTGTGGATCCAGCCGGTGCAGAGCCCGCCCGAGACGTAGCGAATGATGAGCTCAAAGACGTTACGGCCCGACGGTGGGCTGGCAATCGAGTAGGCGCGAAACTGGTCAGTGCCGGGAACGAGCAGCTGTACGTACTGGCCGGGCTTGAAGTCGAGGGCAGTCCCGCCAAGGTCGAAGCGCACCAGCTTGGTGTCGTACGTCAGGGACTCGAGGGCGGAGACCGTGCCCTCGTACTCTTTTGCCGCGAGCATGCTCTCGGGCAGGGTCACTTCGATGTTCCGCTGGACACGGACCTGGCAGGCGAGCCGGATGCCCTGCTCGCGTTCCTGCCGCGTCACGAACACCGTCTCGGTCGGCAGCATCTCGCCCCCGCCGGAGACGACCCGTATCTTGCAGAGCCCGCAGGTCGCCTTGCCGCCGCAGGCCGAGGGGACGAACAGCTTGTTCTGGTTCAGTGTCGATAACAGGGTGTCGCCGCCCTCAACCTTGATGGTGCGTGACTTGTTGACAGTTATGGTGCACTCTTCGTGGCTGACGAGGAACCGCTCGGCGACAAGCAGGGCAACCGCGATTACGAGGATCAGCCCGCCGACCAGGATGACAGTTATCACTGGATTGCCACCATGCCAGAGAAGCCGATGAAGGCGAGCGCAAGGATCCCCGCGATGACCATCGTGATTCCGGCTCCGCGCAGATCCGCAGGAACATCTCCGACCAGCTCCAGGCGCTCGCGAATCCCGGCGATGATGGTCGTTGCTACGCCCCAGCCGACGCCCGTGCCAATGGAGAACGTCACCGTTTGCCAGAGATTGTATTCGCGCAGCATGACGAAGAGCGATACCGCGAGGACCGCGCAATTGACGGTGATCAGCGGAAGAAAGACGCCGAAGCTTGCGTGCAGGGCCGGAAAGAAACGGGAGACGAGCATCTCGACCAGCTGCACGGCGCTGGCGATGACGATGATGAAGACCAGGAACGACATCACCTCGGAGTGGGTAGGGACCAGCAGGAAGCGGTAGATTATCCAGTTGAGCGGGCCGATGATGGCCAGTACGAAGGTGACCGCTACGCCCATGCCGGTCGCGGTATCCACCCGGCGCGACATCGCCAGCATCGGGCACATGCCGATCAGGTAGGTGAGCGCGATGTTGTGGGTGAAGACCGCGGCGACGAGGATGACGAGCGGGTTGAGCGTCATGGCCTTACTCCTGCTCCGCCGGTTTGAGTTTTGCCACCCGGCGGAAAACCCAGTAGTAGATCGCGAGCAGGAACCACGCGCCCTGGGCCATCGTGATCACCACCCAGGGCGGGAAATCCAGCGGCATCACCCGGACGTTCAGGAGCGTGCCGAAGCCGAGGATTTCGCGGATGATCCCGAGGATGACAAGGGTGTAGAGGTAGCTCATGCTCGAGCCGAGCCCGTCAAGGAACGACAGCCAGGCGCCGTTCTTGATGGCGAACGCCTCCTGCCGACCCATGACGATGCAGTTGGTTATGATCAACCCGACGTACGGTCCGAGCTGGGAGCTGATCAGAGGGAAGTTCGCCTTCAGGAACTGATCGACGATGATGACGAAGGTCGAAGTCACGATCATGTAGGTTATCATCCGGTACTGCGGCGGTATCAGCTTCCGCATTAGGGCGATCAACGAAGACGAGATGGTAACTACGAAGACCACGCCGAGTCCCATGGCGATGGCGTTCTCCAGCTTGTTCGAGACGGCCAGCACCGAGCAGAGCCCAAGTAGCTGGTAGGTGACCGCATTCTCCTTGAAGAACCCGGCAATGAAAGTCCGCCAGGGCCGGGTGTAGGCGATGCGACGGAGATTCACTGCGCCTCACCCTTTGCCGTCCGCAGCCGCAGCGCGGCAGCGCTGACGATCGTCACCAGTGCCTGCGAACTGAGCGTCGCACCGGAGATGGCATCTACCTCGTTGGGCAGCGACGCCTTGTGACGCAGCGCGAGGTCGAGCGGCTCGGTCGCGGTCTTGCCTCTATAGGTAGCGAGATAGCCGGGCTCCTTGATCCGGTCGCCGAGCCCGGGCGTCTCTTCCTGTGAGAGCACGCGGACGCTGGCGATATGCGTGACGGCCGAGTCGAAGGTCGCGATACCTTCAATCATTCCCCAGAGGCCGCGACCCCTGAATTCGTAGATAACCAGCGTTTCGGCGACGAACCACGCCTCTCCACTGCCGGTCTCTTCCCTTACCTGTCGCTCAAAGACCTCCCTGAAGTCGGCCTGGGTCCAGGGGATGCCGGCCGCGGTCAGGACATTGGTCTTCAGCCGGGTCTCGCGGAAGCGCCTGACCGCCGGCGCCGAGTAGCTCTGCGCGGCCAGGAGCATCGCCACCGAAACCACGCCGAGCACGACAATGAAGAGGAGATCGAGCAGCTTGCGCTTCAGGTTCATGCTGCGAGCCTTCGCACCTTCGTGGTCGCCCGCCGGTATGAGATGTTGACGACCGTGCTGTCGATCAGCGGGGTGACGGCGTTCATCAAGAGGATGGCGAACATCACGCTCTCAGGCAGGCCGGACAGGGCGCGGATCAACACGGTCAGGATCCCGAGCATGAGGCCGTAGACCCATCGGCCGGTGAAGGTGAACGGCGACGTCACCGGGTCATTGGCCATGAAGAAGGCTCCGAACATCAGCCCGCCGGAAAGGAGCTGGAACCAGACCGGCGCGACCCGCCCGGGCATCAATCCGCGCAGGACCAGCGCCGAAACCGCCACGCTCCCGAGGTAGGACACCGGCACTCGCCAGTCCCCGGCCCGGGTCAAAACGACGAACAGCCCGCCGAGCAGGATGCCGATGCGGAATGTCTCGCCCACGCACCCGGGCGCGTGGCCCAGCAGCAGCGATATCGGATCGGCGGAGATGAGCTGCGAGCCTTTGAAGTCGATCAGCGGCGTCGCCTGGGTCGTGGCGTCAACCGTCCATTTCACGAACCCGCCCGCTCCGCCCCAGTGCATCTTGCCCCACATCGTCGCGAAGTAGCTCGGGAAGGCGAGGCTGACGAAGAGCCGGCCGACCAGCGCGGGGTTGAAGATGTTGCGCCCGGTCCCGCCGAAAACCTCCTTGCCGAAGAAGGTCCCGAAGAAGATGCCGACCGCGACGATCCAGAGCGGCGTCGTCGGCGGCAGCACCAGCGGGAAGATGAGGCCGGTGACAAGGAAGCCTTCGTGGATCGGCTTGCGGCGGGCCATCGCGAACGCGACCTCGACCATTCCGCCGACCGCATAGGAGGTGGCGATCATCGCCGCCACGTACCAGCCGTAGAAGTAGATGCCGGCCAGGGCGGCCGGGACGAGGCCGATGATGACCAGCGACATCATCCGTTTGATGTCCATGCCGTCGGACAGGAATGGCGCGGCCTTGGCCGTTTTGTCCGTGCCGAGCAGCGCCTCGTCGAGCGCCTCGGTCACCGGCTGGAGCCGCTTGAGCGGCCCCCTGCTGGTCAGCGCGTTGAGCCGGACGACGATGGCGTGCAGCAGCCTGCTCATCGGATGCTCTTCACCCCCTTGTACTCCTCGATGCCCTTGAGGTCAAACCTCGGTACGACACACGACGAGTTGTCGCAGCCGACCTCGACCAGCTGCGTTCTGGCATCGGCGATGCGGCGGGCGAGCGGAATCTTGGATGGGCACACGAGGGTGCAGAGGTTGCAGTCGATGCAGTTGAACGCGCCGTAGCGCACCAGGGTCTCATCAATGTTGCGGCGCGACTGGCGGTAGATGAGCTGCGGGATGATGCGCACCGGGCAGGCCCGGGCACACCAACCGCACTGGATACAGGGCCGCTCTTCACCGTGCCGGTTGGTATTTGCGGCCTTCTTCACCGGCAGCCAGGCGGGAACGAAGCTGCGCGAGAACGACTCGCTGTGCAGTCCGGGACGAGCGAATGCGAACGGCAGCCGCCGATTATCGTCGGGCACGGCAATTGCCATCGTCGCTGTACGATCGATCGGTCGCGTGAGATCGTCGATTGCCTGACCGGACAGGATGCTGTCGAGCACGATCTTCTGCATGAGGTCACCGGACTTGAGCCGGCCGGCGACGACCTGCTCGAAAGAACTGCCGATCCGCACCCGCCGGTATCCGGGTTTCCGGAATCCCGGGCCGGCAAGCGCGACCAGTCGCTCGATGACCGGGCGACCCTCGACCACGGCGTCACGCGCCGCCAGGACCGCCTGAACGTCGGCAACGACGACTCCGATGTTGGCCGCCGCGAAGCCGAAGGGAAAGTCCTCTTTGAGCACGGACCTGACCAGCATCTCGGTGAATTCCTGCGGGTAGCGGGGCTCGAGCGCGTGAATGGTCGTCTTGGGGTTCCCGGCAAGCGCTCGGGTCAGGCTGCGGACCAGGACGCTCGCCTCGTCGCTGACCGCCACATGGAAGCCGGCATTCGGAAGTACACGTCCGAGGATGGCGAGGCCCGTGGCAAACCCGGGCAACTCGCTTTCGCCGAGCAGCACGGCCGGGTTGGGTTTAAAGACGTCGGCGCCGACAAGGGTGACGATGACATGCCGCACCGACTCCGGTCCGATGACCGCCGAACGGTACCGGGTCGGGATGCCTTCGCGCGCCAGACCGGTTACGCCCGAGCGGTAAAGCAGGTCCTCGATTGTCTCGGGGCCCAGGCTCTGCCAGTCCGGGGATGCACCGTCGAGTCTGGTCCACGCGTCGGTGCCGTCGCCGTCGATTATGGCGGCGGCGACTTCACGGCCGCGGACTGTGACCCGGGTGATCTGCGCGACCGTGCCGCTGATCGTAGCGTGGACCGGCGAAGAGACCGTAGCATCGTCCCGGCCGATGACCTGGCCAGCGAACACGCGCTCGCCCGGCTTGACCAGCGGCTCGAGCGGCACGCCGTAGCCCTGCAGCATGGGGATGACCACCCGGCGCGGCAGGCCGGGCGTCTCAACATCCGCCTGCGGCTGGCCCGCGTAGTGCCGGAAGCGCAGCCCGCCGCCGAACGTTCGGCGTCCCAGTATCCGGGTCATCGCTGCCGGCCGTCAACGGTCCGGCTCTGACTCACTTTCATCGTAAACCACCAGCAGGGCAAGTAGCGTGCCAGCGGCGCAGGTTGTCGCATGACGCTCATGTCAAGCGGACGGCCTCTTCCGGTGGGACTGGTTGCCTCCCGGCTCCGCACAGGGTGTGGCGGGAAACCGCCAGTTGAGAGGTCAAGGAGTCACTCCGAGAGCCTAACTCTGGGGATCCTCGGGAGTCCGGGGTTTGGACCTCGTGGCCTGCGGCTTGTGGCCCCGCGCCGCCCTGATGCCGAGCTTCTTCATCCGGTCGCGCAGGGTACCGCGGGCGAGGTGAAGGTGCATGGCCGCACGGGAGATGTTGCCATCGGAGGCGGCCAGTGCTTTGACGATGGTCTGCCGCTCGATGCCGGCCAGCTCGTCCCGCAGGGCGACTTTGAGCGTGCCGGAGCGGATGGACACGGTTTCGAGAAAGTCATGGGGAAGATGCGGCGGTTCGAGGACCTGGTCCTTCGTCATTACCAGGGCCGCCTCGACCACGTGTTCGAGCTCGCGGATGTTGCCCGGCCAGGAATAGCGGCACAGGACGTCGAGCGCCGCCGAAGAGAACTCGCGGCCTTCAAGCCGGTCGTGCTTGCGCACGAAGTGCTCGACCAGTACAGAAATCTCGTCCTTGCGCTCGCGCAGCGGCGGCATCCGCAGGGTGACGGTGTTGAGGCGGTAGTACAGGTCCTCGCGGAAGCGTCCTTGAGCTACGAGCTGCGGGATATCCTGCTTGGTCGCGGCCACGACCCGCACGTCGGCCCGCAGCATCTTCTCGCCTCCGACCCGCTCGAACTCGCGACTCTGCAACACCCGGAGCAGCTTGGGCTGCACCGACAGCGGCACGTCGTCCACCTCGTCCAGGAACAGCGTGCCACCCGCCGCCAGTTCGAACCGACCCGGCCGCGCCCGGATCGCGCCCGAGAACGCTCCCTCCTCATGGCCAAACAACTCGCTCTCGATCAGCGACTCGCGCAGCGTCACGCAGGACACCTTGACGAGCGGCCCCTGGCGACGCGGGCTGGAGTAGTGAATCGTCTCCGCCACCAGCTCCTTGCCCGTGCCGGTCTCACCGACCACGAGCACGTTCGCATCCGAGTCGGCCACCACGCAAATCTGCTCGAACAGCCGGCGCATCGAGCGCGACCGGCCGACCATACTGTGCAGCTTGTACTCAGAGTCCAGCGCCTGTCGCAGCGCCGCGTTCTCGCTCGACTTGGCCCGGTACTCGAAAAGCCGTTCGATCTTCACCAGCAGCTCGTCGGTCGTGAACGGCTTGGTCAGAAAATCGTACGCGCCGCCCCGCATCGCCTCCACTGCGGTCTGTACCGAGCCGTAGGCGGTCATCATCACAATCGATGTCTCGGGCCTCACCTGCCGGGCCTGGGCGAGTATCGTCATGCCGTCCATCCCGGGCAGCTTCATGTCCACCAGGGCGACGTCCCAGAACTCGTCGCGGAGCAACTGGAAGCCCTCGGTGCCGTCCCCGGTTCCGCGCACCTCGTAGCCAGCGTCGGTCAGCGCGTCGACCACGGTAAGGCGTTTCAGCTCCTCGTCCTCGATCACCAGCACGCGGCGCCTGACCATGGCTAGCCCCGCGCCCGGTTCCGCGGCAGTCGCAGCGTGAAGGTCGAGCCCTTGCCGACTTCGCTCCTTACCGTGATTCCGCCCTGGTGCTGCTCGGCTATGCTCTGGGAAACCGCCAGGCCCAGTCCGGTACCGGTGCCCTGCTTGGTGGTGAAGAACGGATAGAATATCCGGGCGAGGTCCTCCGCGGGGATGCCGCGGCCGGTGTCGCCGACGCTGAGTTTGACCCACTCGGCATCGGCTTCGGTCGTTACCGCGAGCGTCCCGCCTGCGGTCATGCTCTCGATCGCGTTCTGGAGCAGATTGACGATGATCTGCAGTATGGCGGGATGGTCGACCTGCACAACGGGCAGGCCTTTTTGCAGACTGCGCTTCAGCCTTATCCCGGACCGCGCCCGACGGTAATCGACAAAGAAGAGCGACTTTTCCACCAGTTCATTCAGGTTGGCGTCCACGAGCGCCGGTGGGTTCTCGCGGGCGAGCCCGAGCAGTCGCTTGGTCAGCGTGGTCACCCGGAACAGCTCCTGCTCGGCCAGGGCCAGGTATTCCTTTTCGCGCTTTGCGTCCAGCTTGCCCGACCGCACGGTCCGGATGCAGTTGATGACTCCGTCCAGCGGGTTGTTGATCTCGTGCACCAGTCCGGTCACAAGCTTCGCACACATGATCCAGTCCTGCGTCTGCTCCAGCCCTTCATTGCTGGCTTTGGGCAACTTCGCCATTGCCGACAGTCTATAGTGATCTGCGGAGAATGCCAGTGCGTCAAACCCGCGGGACGCAGCGAGACCCGGGCAGCCCCGGATCTCGCAGAAAAGGACCGGTTGGGTCTCCTCGATGGTTGTCGGCCTGCTTACTGCCCGGAAACCGACACCGAAGGGCCATCCCCGATCCAGTGCACGCATGTCCCGCCTTCGATAACTACCCGGTCTGCTGCACCGCAGCCCCGGATTGCCACTGCGGGGTCCAGCTATCGGTACCGGTTGAAGTATTCCATCAGGCTCGACGATGAGAACACGCCCAGCCCGAGCAGAACTACCCAGGCGATCATGACGATGATGGTCACTGCGAATGAGACGATTATCAAGATGCCGGAAATGGTGAAATAGGTCTTGAGCTGGCCGGTCACGCCTTCGAGCGAGGCGGAGTCACCTCTATCAGCGTACTCCCCGGCCTTGGACCCGGCCTTGGTCAGAACCACGCCCATCCAGATAGGCAGCCACGCGATGGGCAGCCCGAAGATGGTGAGCGCCTGCAGGCAGCCGCCGACTATGGTCATGATGCCAATGAACTTCATCCAGCCGGCCATGCCCTTGGCGTTCTTGCGGGCCTGGGCGTCGGATGCGGACAGAACAGCACTAGCTTCCATGGTGTCTCCTTGTGTTTGGACACCAATACGCTAGAGCTACGCCTCGCAAAGTCAAGGCTGGGACGGGCCTGGGTTTGACTCTGCCGCCGCTCGCGGATATAATGCCCTTCCTGTACATAACCTGCTCAAGGAGAACATCATATGGCACACAAGAAGAGCGGCGGCTCAGGTAAGAACGGCCGCAACAGCCCGGGCCAGCGGCTGGGAGTGAAGACATTCGGCTCAGAGCGTGTGACGACCGGCTGTATCATTGTCCGGCAGCGCGGCACTCGCATCCTGCCCGGCGCAAACGTTGGCCGGGCCAAAGACGACACCTTGTTTGCCCTGGTCGACGGCACGGTGAAGTTTGAGCGCGCGAGCAAGGACAAGCGGCGGGTGACGGTAGTTCCCACGGCGTAGGATAGTGCAGAATTCAGAAACCAGAAACCAGAAATCAGAATCCACAGTCCGGAAACTCTGGTTTCTGGATTCTAGGCTCTGGATTCTGAATTGTCCGGCTCCGTAGTATGCGCATAAAGTGGCTCGGCCATTCGGCGTTTCTGTTGAGTGCTGCGGACGGCACAGCCATCATCACCGACCCCTACCTGTCAGGCAGCTTCAACGGCGAGGTCAAGTACGGCTCGATTCACGATGCCGCTGACGTCGTCACCGTCAGTCACCATCACCAGGACCACGACGGGGTATCCGGCCTTCCCGGCAAGCCGAAGGTGATTGAGGGGAGGGGCAGCCACAAGGTCGGGTCGGTCAGCATAGTCGGAGTCGAGACGTTCCATGACGAGAACCAGGGCGCGGGGCGCGGCAGGAACACGGTCTTCGTGTTCGACGCGGATGGGGTGAGGGTCTGCCACTGCGGGGACCTCGGGCACGTACTGACCGCGCAGCAGGCCAGCGCTATCGGCAAGGTTGACGTGCTGCTCGTGCCGGTGGGCGGCACCTTCACGGTCGACGCGGCCGGGGCGCGAAAGGTCGCGGCTCAGCTCGCGGCCACGGTCATCATCCCGATGCACTACAAAACCGACAAGCTGGGGTTCCCCATCGCCGGCCTTGAGGATTTCACGCAGGGCGAGCAGAACGTGAAGCGGGTCGGCTCGGCCGAGGTGGAGCTGAGCGCCCACAAGCTCCCGCCGGAGCCAGAGATCTGGGTTCTGGACCACGCACTCTAGGAAATGACGAAGTCCGAATGCCGAATGACGAATGGGGACTGAGGAGATGAAAGAGATTCAGTTCGACAGGATCAAGGACGCCGTAGCGAAACTGTGCATCGACGCCAACTGCCTGCTCGGCGATGACGTGGTGCAGGCGCTCAAGGACGGCCTGAAGATCGAGGAGTCGCCCGCCGGCAAGGACATCCTGAACCAGCTGCTCGAAAACGAGCAGATTGCCCGCAAGGAGATGATGCCCATCTGCCAGGACACCGGTTGGGCAGTAGTCTGGCTGAAACTGGGCTCCGGAGTCAGGGTACAGGGCGGCGAGCTCTACGATGCTGTCCAGCAGGGCGTGGCCAAGGGCTACAAGGACGGATACCTGCGCAAGTCAATAGTCAAAGACCCGCTCCGGCGCGAGAACACCAAGGATAACACGCCGGCAATCATCTACGCCGACATCGTGCCCGGCGATGGGCTGGAGATTACCGTCCAGCCCAAGGGCGGCGGCTCTGAGAACATGTCCGAGGTAAAGATGCTCTCGGCCTCGGACGGCGCCGAGGGCATCAAGAAGTTCGTGGTCGACCGGGTGGCGCGGTCAAAAGCGAATCCTTGCCCGCCGGTTCTGGTCGGCGTCGGCATCGGCGGCACGTTCGAGAAGTGCGCGATGCTCGCCAAGCACTCGCTGCTGCGGGAGGTCGGCTCAATCCACCCCGACCCGTTCTACGCCGCGATGGAGAAGGAGCTGCTCGAGCGTGTGAACAAGCTGGGCATCGGGCCCCAGGGTCTCGGCGGACGCGTAACCGCGCTGGCGGTCTTCGTCGAGGCTTTCCCATGCCACATCGCGACTATGCCCTGCGCCGTCAATATCAACTGCCACGCGGCACGGCACCAGACGGTGACGCTCTAGGAGGCGACATGGCAAAGAAGATCACCGCCCCTTTGACCGCGGAGACCGTCAAAGACCTGCGCGCCGGAGACTCGGTCCTGATATCGGGCACCATCTATACCGGCCGGGACCTCGCCCACAAACGGTTGACCGACTCGCTCAAGGCCGGGGAGAAGCTGCCCTTCGACCTGGCCGGCGCGGTCATCTACTACGTCGGGCCGTCACCGGCCAAGCCGGGGCAGGTCATCGGCTCGGCCGGGCCGACGACCAGCTATCGGATGGACGCGTATTCGCCGCAGTTGATGGAGAATGGCCTGCGCGGCATGATCGGCAAGGGCAACCGGACACCGGTGGTGCTGGACGCGATGAAGCAGCACGGCGCGGTCTACTTCGCCGCGGTCGGCGGCGCGGCCGCGCTTATGGCCCGGACCATCAAGGCGGCCAGGGTTATCGCCTACGATGACCTCGGTCCCGAGGCGGTGCGCGAACTGACGGTCGAGGATTTCCCGGCCATCGTCATCAACGACATGTACGGCGGCGACCTCTACGAACAGGGAGTCGCCAAGTACAAGAAAGACTGACCCATGGCGCAAGTCAAAGGACAAAAGGCAAAGGTCAAAGGTCAAAAGGCAGCAGCGTCGTCTGCCCCTAGTCCCCAGCCCCCAACCCCTGACCCTTCCTCGTTGATCACCATCTACGTGATGGGCGAGGCCTACGTGGTGCCGAAGGACCTGACCATCATGAAGGCAATGGAATACGCCGGGTTCCGGTTCATCCGCGGGTGCGGATGCCGCGGCGGATTCTGCGGAGCGTGCGGCACGGTCTTC
The DNA here is from genome assembly GCA_016867815.1 of candidate division WOR-3 bacterium. Classification (NCBI taxonomy): domain Bacteria; kingdom Pseudomonadati; phylum Caldifarciminota; species Caldifarciminota bacterium. The sequence continues at coordinate 21,113 of VGIR01000025.1, forward strand.
CGTACCAAGGACTCGTACAAGTTGAAGGTTGGGCTCGCCTGCCAGACCGTGGTCACGGACGGGATGTACCTGACCCAGATTCCCTTCTACCCGGCGAACAAGAAGGAGTACGACATCGCCAAGGAGCCGGCCAATACCCAGGTGTTGGTTCGCTTCTACCCCGAGGTCATGCGCTGCATCTCCTGCAACTCGTGCACCAAGATCTGCCCGCAGGACATAGACGTAATGGGCTACATCAACGCTGCTATCCGCGGTGACATCGAGAAGGTCGCGGACATGTCGTTCGATTGCATTATGTGCGGCCTCTGCGCTACCCGCTGTCCGGCCGAAATCGTCCACTACCACGTCGGCCTCCTGGCGCGGCGGCTGTACGGGGCAAAGGTGGCGAAGAAGTCAGCGCACCTCGCCGAGCGCATGAAGGAGATCAAGGCGGGCAAGTTCGAGCCCGGCCTCGACAAGCTCTGTGGGATGGACGAGAAAGAGCTGTCCGCGCTCTTCTATGACCCGAAGGTAAGGGATGTCGAGCCATGAGAACTGGACCAATGCAGAAGTCAAAATGCAGATATCAATGTGCAAAATGGCCCGGCCGGAACAATCTGCAGTCTGCAACCTGCAATCTGCAATCTGAATTGTCGGGAGGGTTCTAGCATGTATCCCGCTTCAATGCAGGATTCCATCAAGCGGCTCGACGCGACCCGCGACGCGCGCATCAAACAGGGCAAGATTCCCCTGCTCGGCGCCGACGGCAAGAAAGAACTGCTCAAGGGATTCCACCCCGACTACATCGAGAGCTCGATGCGGGCGCTGGCCGTCGGCCCGAACAAGGGCGACCGCACCCCGCACGAGATCGCCGACGTGCTCGAGGCATGGCCGATTGCAGATACGGCCAGGTTCGATACCGAGCACCCGAAGTTCGACGTGGACGTGCTGATCATCGGCGCGGGCGGGGCCGGTGTTTCCGCGGCGCTGGTGGCCGCGGCCCGCGGCGCGAAGGTGCTCACCGTGACCAAACTCCGCATCGGCGACGCCAACACGATGATGGCGCAGGGCGGAATCCAGGCCGCGGACAAGGCGAACGACTCGCCGGAGCGTCATTACCTCGACGTGATGGGCGGCGGCCACTTCAAGAACATTCCGGAGCTGGCGCGCTCTCTCGTTTCCGACGCGCCGGGCGTCATCGAGTGGCTGGAAGAGCTCGGTGTCATGTTCGACAAGGATGCCGACGGCACCATGATATCGATTCACGGCGGCGGCACTTCGCGCAAGCGGATGCACGCGGCCCGCGACTACACCGGCGCGGAGATAATGCGCACCCTGCGCGACGAGTTCCGCAACCAGAACCTCGAACTGCTGGAGTACTGCGCCGCGGTCGAACTGCTGACCGACGAGAAGGGTGCCTGCACCGGCGCGGCGTTCGTGAACCTCGAGACGCAGGAACACTTCACCGTCCGGGCGAAGACCACAATCATCGCCACCGGTGGCTGCGGCCGCCTGCACGTCCAGGGCTTTCCCTGCACCAACCACTACGGCGCGACCGCGGACGGGCTGGTGCTCGCCTACCGGGTCGGGGCGAAGCTGGCGTTCATGGACACCATCCAGTACCACCCGACCGGTGCTGCCTACCCGGAGCAGATCTTCGGCCTGCTGATTACCGAGAAAGTGCGCGGCGTCGGCGCCCACCTCGCGAACAACGAGGGCAACCGGTTCATCTACGAGCTGGAGAGCCGCGACATCACCGCTTCCGCCATCATCCGCGAGTGCCAGGGGCGTAACCTGGGCGTGGTCACACCGACCGGCCGCCTCGGGGTCTGGCTCGACACGCCGCTCATCGAAGTGCTCAAGGGCGCGGGCGCGGTGAAGAAGAACCTGCCGGCGATGTACCACCAGTACGAGCGGTTTGGCATCTACATGGACAAGGAGCCGATCCTCACCTACCCGACCCAGCACTATCAGAACGGCGGCATTCTCATCGATCAGTCCGGACTGACCGAAGTGAAGAACCTGTACGCGGCCGGCGAGGTCGCGGGCGGCATCCACGGCCGGAACCGGCTGATGGGAAACTCCCTGCTCGACATCCTCGTGTTCGGACGCCGGGCCGGAATCGCCGCGGCGGAAGCGGCGAAGTCCATCAACCTCGACGGCAGCGGGTTCGCGCACGTCTCGGCCTACACCACCGAACTCAAGGCCGCCGGGGTGCCGGCGGAGCGCCGTTCGCCGATGCTCCTGCCCGAGTACCGCCGAGCCGAGTTCAAGACGCCGTTTCCTTTCGCCGCTCTCGGCTGCGAGTAGCGGCCATCGTCAAGGTTACGCCTCCGGATCCGACGCAGGCGACGCCTGCGATTGAAGTGAGCGGGCTGACCCGCCGGTTCAAGTCGTTCACCGCTGTTGACAACATCTCCTTCACCGTCAACACCCGCGAGGTGTTCGGGTTCCTCGGGCCGAACGGCGCGGGTAAGACCACGACCGTGCGGGTTCTGTGCACGCTAATCCGTCCCAGCGCGGGCACGGCTCACGTGGCCGGGTTCGACGTCGTACGCCGGCACAACGACGTCCGCCATTCCATCGGCATCATCTTCCAGGACCCGTCGCTCGACGACCGGCTGACCGCGCGCGAGAACCTGCGCTTCCACGCGATGATCTACAAGGTGCCGCAGGCCGAAGTGAAGGAGCGCATCAGCCGCGCACTCGACTGGATGGAACTGACGGATCGGGCCAATGACCTGGTCCGCAACTTCTCGGGCGGGATGAAGCGCCGGCTGGAAATCGCCCGCGGGTTGCTGCACGCACCCAAGGTGCTGTTCCTCGACGAGCCGACCCTCGGGCTCGACCCGCAAACCCGCTCGCGCATATGGGAGCGCCTGCTGGCGCTGCGGCAGGAGCACGGCATGACCCTCTTCCTGACCACCCACTACATGGACGAAGCCGAGAACTGCGACCGAATCGCCATCATCGACCACGGCCGGATAATCGCGCTCGACACCCCGGCCAGACTCAAGGCGCAGGTGCAGGGCGACCTCGTCCGTCTCGAAACCGCAGACGACGCCGCCGCCGAGGCCGAAGTGAAACAGCGCTACGGCGTCGAGGTCGTCAGAGACGCTGTTGGGCTCCACTTCGAGGTTGAGAACGGCGCCGCGTTCGTTCCCGGGCTGCTGCGGGAGTTCTCGGTGGCGGTGCGGACGGTGAGCGTGCGGCCGCCGACCCTCGAGGACGTGTTCCTCAAGATGACCGGCCGGGAAATCCGCGACGACGAGGCGAGCAACCACGAGAAGCTGAAGGGCCGGCTCAAACGGATGGGGAGAGCGTGGAGATAGGTAACAACCGAAGTCAGAAAGCAGAGATCAGAGTGCAGGATGCAGAACTCGGTAACACTCTTAATTCTGCAGTCTGCCTTCTGACTTCTGCCTTCGGTCGAAGATGATGGATATCGCCTGCATCCGCATGGTCTGGCAGCGGGACATCATCCGTTACTTCCGCGAGAAGAGCCAGCTCTACGGCTCGCTGACGCGGCCGGTGCTCTGGCTGTTCGTGCTGGGCATGGGCCTGCGCGGCTCCGCCGGGCAGATCGGCGACGTCAACTACACCCAGTTCATCTTCCCGGGCATCATCGCGATGACCGCCATCTTCACCTCGATCCAGTCGGCCATCAGCATCATCTGGGACCGCGAGTTCGGGTTCCTGAAGGAGATTCTCGTGGCGCCGGTCCCGCGCACTTCGATTGTCATCGGCAAAGGGCTGGCCGGCACCACGCTGTCGCTCATCCAGGGCTGCATCATCCTGCTGCTCGCGCCGCTGGTACACGTGAACATCCCGCTGGCCAACATCGTGCCGCTCGTCTTCGTGCTCGCGCTGCTGTCGTTCGGCCTGACCGGTATCGGCATCGTCATCGCGGCGCGGATGACATCGTTCCAGGGGTTCGGCACGATAATGAACTTCATCATCATGCCGATGTGGTTCCTCTCCGGTGCGCTCTTCCCGGCGCGCAACCTGCCGTCCTGGCTCAGCGTGCTGGTGCGACTGAACCCGCTCACCTACGGCGTTGACCTCGTGCGGAGGCTCGTGCTCGGGTTCTCCTACCACCCGCCCGCGTTCGACTTCTTCTTCCTCGTCGTGTTCGGCGCGCTCACCACCGCGGCCGCGGTCTTCTTCTTCAACCGGGGCGAGTACTAGGCGGTGAGCGGATCAAGCGTCCTCAAACGCCTCGCGACTCTTGCCGTCGTGCTGAGTGCGGGCGGAATCGCTGCGCTGGCCACGACGCGGGCGACGCCAACCTGGTACCAGACACTGAAGAAGCCCTGGTTCGACCCGCCGGAATGGCTCTTCGGGCCGGCGTGGATGACTCTCTACCTGCTGATGGCGGTCGCGGCGTTCCTCGTCTGGAAGCAGGGCATCGGCATGCCCGGGGTCAAACTCGCGCTCGCGGTGTTTCTCGTCCAGCTCGTGCTGAACGCGCTCTGGTCGGTCTTCTTCTTTGGTCTGCGCTCGCCGCTGGCGGGTCTCGTGGACATCATCGTTCTCTGGCTCGCCATCCTGGCTACCATCATTCTCTTCCTTCGCATCTCGGTGCCGGCCGGCGTCCTGCTCCTGCCCTATCTCGGCTGGGTCAGCTTCGCTGCCGCCCTCAATGCCGCCATCCATGTACTCAACCGCTGGGAGGGTAGCGGCAGGGACGGACCGCACCTGTCGCCAGCCGGACTTTACCCGCCCGCTACGTCGTCTAAGATTAGGAACCTAGGAGTCATACTATGAGCAAACACAGATTCGTGTCCGCTGCAATCGGAGTTGCCCTTGGGGCGGTGCTGATCTGCCTGTCTATCGGATGTCGCACTCCCGTCCGCACCGGCGAGACGCTGCTGGGTGTGCTGCCGGCCGGCTGGCACACCGTCGGCACCAAGGTCTCCAAGGACGGGCTCCACATAGTGCAGGTGATGGTCCAAGAGGACGAGAAGCAAGAGATGGTCCCAAACGGCAAGCAGCGCGTGGTCGTCGACGGCAGGCCTGGCCCGGAGTACGACGGGATCCTCCGGGGCTGGCCGGTGTTCAGCTCGAACGGCAAGCACTATGCCTACGCTGCGCTCAAAGGCGGCAGCCGGTTTGCTGTGATTGACGGCCAGCCCGGGCCAGACTACGACGGTATCCTTGAGGGTACTCCCGTGTTGAGCCAAGACGGTGACCGTTCCGCCTATGCCGCCATCAAGAATGGTAGCTGGACGGTCGTGGTCGACGGTCGGCCCGGTCCGGAGTACGACGCGGTCTCGGACATCGCCTTCAGCCCGGACGGCAAACGCCTGGCATTCCGAGCAGAGAAAGACGGCGCGCACTTCGTCGTGGTTGACGGCCGCCCCAGCCCGGCGTATGACGGAACCGGCAGCGGGACGATTGTCTTCAGCCCGGACGGGAAGCGACACGCCTACGCAGCCCGCAAGGGGCAGAAATGGCTGGCGGTCGTGGACGATCAGCCCGGACCGGAGTATGACGGAGTCACGGCAGTAGTTTTCAGCCCGGACGGCAAGCGCGTGGCCTACAGTGTCATGGCTGGGAACAAATGGGTGGTTGTGGTTGACGACCGGCCCGGGCCGGCGTATGACGCAATCGTGCAGGGCACGCTGCTGTTCAGCCCCGAGGGAACACGCGTGGGGTACATCGCCCAGGCCGGCGCCAAGCAACTCGCAGTCGTCGACGGTCAGCCCGGTCCGGAGCACGACGCGGCCCGGAGCCTGGTCTTCAGCCCGGACGGCAAGCGGGTGGGATACATCGCGCGGAGCGACACCGGGCAGTTTGCGGTGATAGATGGACAATCCGGACCTGCGTTTGACCGATACGATCAGGGCGGACTGGTCTTCAGCCCGGACAGCAGGCGGGTCGCGTACCACACTATCAGCGGCGGCAAGATGCTGGTCGTGGTTGATGGACAGCCCGGCCCGTTGTATGACGCAACCAGGGATCCGATCTTCAGCCCGGACAGCAAGCGCGTGGCCTATGCAGCCTGGAACAACAATGAGTGGCTGGTCGTGCTCGACGGCGAGCCCAGGCCGGAGTCGGGCCGGACCGTCCAGACCATGCCGGTTTTCAGCCCGGACAGCAAGCACCTGGCGTATCTGGTGATGGAAGGGCACAAGTGGCTCGCGGTCGTCGACGGCCGGTCCGGACTCGGGTATGACGCGATGCCGGCGCAAGAACCGGCATTTCTCGGCGGCGGCGCGATTGAATTCCTGGCTCTGCGGGGGGACAGCATATTCCACGTGCGGCAGTAGTCAGGCAGGACCCAAACGGCCCTCCCCACGCGGGGTTTGACGAGCATGTCTCTCCCCATTCCCGACCATTGACTCCCCGGGCATGCCAAGTCCGTTGCGAAGCACTGTGATCCCGCCTAATCGGTAGTTCAGGTCTCGTCCAGACACATTCTTCGGTGGTTATGCACAGGTTACTCACCGCCAGTTCCTGTGAATTGGTCTCGACAGGGGCCGCCAGGTAGTACGACCTGCTCTCGGCGTCTCGTGACGTCGCCACTTGCCGTCGTCCCTTGTCAATGGCGATGTCCGATGCCGCAGGATTGGGATGGGTTCCGACGGAGGTGCGCCGCGGTGAACAGCGGTGTCTATTTCTGCCGGCTTTCCGCGTCCGGGCAGACGGCCACGGCGCGTATCGTCGTCAGTCGCTAGGCTCGTCCGAAAGTCCTTGCCCTGCCCGGGAAACCGGGCGGGGCGCCGTTTCTCCGGCCGCCGGTCGGGAAACGAGACGGGCGGGTTGCCCCGCCCGTTCGTTGAAATCAGCCTGGTCTACCAGCGGTTGCCGGAAGAGCGGTCGCCCGAGCGCCCGCCGCCGTAGCCACCGCGCGAACCACCCTCGGTGCGCTCGCGCGCAACGTTGATGGTGAGCGGGCGGTTGTCCATCGAGTGGTTGGCGAGGGCCGCGATCGCGGCGGTGGCCGCGTCGGCGTTGCTCATCTCGACGAATGCAAATCCCCGGGAACGGTCCGTGAACTTGTCTTTCACTATGCTGACTGACGCGACTTCGCCATGCGTTGCGAACAACTGGCGGAGCTGGTCTTCGGTTGCGCTGAAGGGAAGATTCCCGACGAAAATGCGCGTACCCATTATAGAACCTCCGAACTCATTGTGCTTGGGTCGTTGCGGGATCTAAGAGACAGGTGAAACGAAGCTCACGAACTCATTAGGCCTGAACGGGACACAAGCGGTTACGGGGCCATATCTTGTATAGCGTCGGTGGCGAGGCCCCCGTTGCGACCGACAGGATATAATAGCAGGAAAAGCATCCGTGTCAATGCGAGTCGGGCCGAAGCAACGGCGTAGTGCTAGCCGGCGATCTGCAGGTTGCCGACGCGGATCGCGGACGGGCCGTAGTAGCCGTCCTGGGACATGGTCTCGGTTGAGAGCTTCATGTCGGTCAGGGAGTCGAACCAGTTGCCGACGAGAAGGCCGCCCTTGAAATGTCGCTCGTCGCCGTCCTCCCTGATCTTCCCGAGGCGTATCTCGGATGCGAAGTCGCCCGAGGTCGGGTCGGCGCGGAAGTCCGAGAAAGACCGGACGATTATCGTCCTTCCGGGTCCGAGGAGTTCAGCGGTCCGGTGCGGTCCCGCCGGCACAACCGTGTTGCCCGTGGGTCCGGCCGGCTTCGCGCCCTCGGCGAGCAGCCCCAGGTAGTGGTAGTAACGCAGTCCACCGAGGATCTCGTCGTAGCAGCCTTCCTTCAGCAGACAGGCGCGGCGCGCCGGCAGGGCTTCGCTTTCGACGCGCGAATCCGGGCCAAAGGGCACCAACGGGTCGGAGTAGATGGTCAGCGCATCGCCCGCGAGCGGCTTGTCGCCCCAGGCCGGCCTGCCCTTTGCGTAGCGCGACATCTTCTCGTACACCGCGCGGCCGGCGCAGTGCCAGGAGAGAGGCTGATAGTCAAGCTTCATGAAATCGTGGGCGGCGTCGCCGACAAGCACCACCGGACCCGTGTGCTGCGGCGGCGGACCGGCTTGGCAGATGCCGCGCGCGTGGTCCGCGCCCGCGGTGACGAGTACCTGCGGGTCGAGGTCGCGCAGCCGGCGGGCGTGGGGGCGGGCCGTGTGCTCAGCCACCTTGTCCCCGAACCGGGCGATGAAACAGACCTCGGCATCGGTGCGGGTCGAGTTATACTCGTGGGCGATTCCGGTGCTGGTTTCGATCCGGCTGCGGATCTTTCTCACGAACACCTCGAGGTTCGATACGTCAGTGCCGAACTCAGCGGCGGCGGCAGTCAGAACCGCGTCCGCGAACCGCTGGACGCGGGCCAGCAACGCGGGCGGCGACAGTTCCAGCAGCTCGTGGTCGGCGATTTCTACCGGCGGAAAGAGCGCGCCGGGGTCGCTGATCGGGTAGGGTTTGTTCGGCTGTCCGCAGGCGGCCGTGGCCAGCGAGGTCAGAGTTGCTTTCACCGCCGACTCCTCGTCGGACACGAACTGGCCGACCGCCTCACCCATGTACTCATTGCCGTCGGCCTGGTGCCGGCCATAGACGGTCACCCAGACTTCCTCGCCCGGCGCGGTTATGACCTCGCGCGGGTGCGGGTTCGGCTGGCGCACGAACTTGCCTTCGCGGGTCGTGTAGATGCCGGGCAGGCGGATAGTCGTGGTCGCTTCGGTCTCGGTGCGGCGCAGGGACCACCCGGCAACTTCGAGCCCGCGCTCCGCCGGAAGGGCCAGCGCGCTTCCGGCCACGATCGACTTGATCTTGTTGAAGTCCATGTCTCACCCCAGCTTCATGCGGCACCGGATGTAGGGGCCGCCCGAAGATACGCGGACGTATTCCTTGTGACCTTTGCCGCAACTGCCGCCCGAGCTGACATCGAGCTCACTCGTGATACCGTCGATGCTCGCCAGCACGTCCGGTACATACCCGGTCAGGCCGACCTGGTAGTAGAGCTTCCCGGTCAGCTTCCCGCCCTTGATTTCGCGGCCGCGGAGCGCCTGGAGCTGCACGCCCCAGCCGAGCGGGTCTTCCATCCCGCTGGTCAACTGCTCGATGAGGACGGCGTCGCCGGAGTCGGCAATCAGCTCATCCTTCGTCTTCCCGCCCTTCTCCTGCGCGAGCGGCAGGAAGTAGGTGTTGGTCATCCGCGCGTAGATGGGGTGGTCGTAGTCCTGGAGCCGGCCGTTGGCCGAGAGCTTGAGGCCCGGCAACCGGTCGCGCATGTGCAGGTAGGAGTAGAGGTCAGTCATCAGCGTCGGCTGCAGGATACCGTCCTTGACCAGTACGGCCGGCTCTTCCGCCAGCACCCCGTCGTCCGAGAAGAAGATGGAGCCGTGCCGGCCGGGCAGGCCGCCGAAGTCGACGATGTTCACAAGGTCGGATCCGACGCGCCTGCCGACGTAGAGCGCGGCCCGGGCCGTACCCCGCATCAGGGCGTCCATCTCGCAGCCGTGGCCGAAGGACTCGTGGGCGAGCGTGCCGGTGATATCGGGGTCGAGGATGACGCGGTACTCGCCGGGCGGCACCTTCTCCGCAGACAGATACTGCACCGCCAGCTCTGCCGTTTCGCGGATGACTTCATCCGTGATGCACGCCGCCTCGTGACCGGGGGCGACCGATCCCTTGAAGTTCATCACCTGCTTCTTGCCGTCCGAGGCAAGCGGGACGAGATAGAAGCCGACGTTGGAGACATCCGAGGAGAGCAGGCGGCTCCGGTTGCAGAAGAGGCGGTATTCGCGTTCGTAGACGTAGACCGCGCGCGGGGCGACAATCCGCTTGTCGAACCTCGCGAGCTGCTCGAACGCGTGGCGGCAGATTTCCTGCCGCTGCGACGCGGTCACCTGCTCCGGGTCCTGCTGGAACTCGCTCCGGAAGTGACGGTCGAGCTGCGCGCCCGGGTCCGGCATCGGGCCCTGTTTGACGCGGATGGACTCAGCCAGTCCGCGCGTCAGCCGGAGCAGGTAGTCACGGTCATCCACCCGGCTCGTTGCCACCGAGTGGAAAGTCGCGCCGTCCCAGACCGAGATGCGGATCCCGGGGCGGGGCGGCACCGGGTTGGTGCGCTCGTCGGCCGGGCTCTTGGCGACCGTCTCGCCTGCGGACTGTGTCACGAGCGCGGTGGCGTACGGCGCCTTCGTCTCCGCCTCGGCGACGAGCTCCGGCAAGAACCCGCGCAGGGTTTCGAGCGCGGGCGGGAGATTGTGGCTCATTGGCGTCACTCCTTTCGGGACAGAATTCCAGCCGGGCTGGCAAAGCCCATGGTCATCAGCGGCTCGAAGCCGAGTTTCTGCCAGCAGGTTCCGCTGGGAGGGTTGTTGTTCGCCCAGTCGAGCATCACCATCGACACGCGGTGGGTGGCAAGGAACTGCGCGGCGGCGCGGGTCAGCCCGGTCATCACGCCCCGTTCGCGCCATTCCGGGTCAACCCACGCGTCGTCGATGCGGCCGAACGGGCGTGGGTCCAGGTTGGGGTTGTCCAGGATACGCGCCAGCAGCATCCCAACCGGCTTGCCGCCCGGTGCGGCAGCGACGAAGACACGGTTCTCATCTCGCTCCATCACCTTGGCGTAGAACTCCTCCAGCGTGTCTATCAACTCCTGGCTCAGGCGCCAGACGCGTGGGTCCCGACCCATGAGCAGGTCCTGCAGGGCGATGCGCATCCGCTTCAACTCGGGCAGGTCACGCGTTCCGGCGCGACGGATGGAGAAGTTCACCTTTGAGTTCGACGGCCGGGGTTTCTTCAATGTCGCGGTCCTAGATCAGCAGACAGCCCTTCTGCTGATACTCGCTGAAGAGCTGTCCCCAGCCGGTCTCCTGCTTCCACCGCTCGTAGATCTTCCGCTCCTTGAGCGGCCAGCGGATGCGGTCGTGGTACGTCTCGGAGACGAAGATCGGGAAGTAGACGATGGGCGTGTGGAACAAGAGCCTCTGCAGGAACCGGGTCGGGCCGTACCACGACAGCCAGCCCATCACCCGGTGGAAGTTCCAGCCGACGTCGAAGCCCCAACTCTCGCCCGACACGTCGTCGCCGACCAGCTCGATTTCCTTCACGTCGCCGACTCCGAGCCCGGCCTCGTGCGCAAGCCGAATGTACTTGATGGACATCGGGTCGAAACCCATCAGCTTCGCAGAGACGGCGTCGATCGCGGTCTGGTCGCCGGAGGCGAGAATCACGTTCTTAATCACCGGCCTCAACGTGCGCGGCCCTTGGCCGTCGCCCACGGTCGTGCCGTCCATCACCGCGAAGATGCCGGGGTGGATTTCCTTCTGGATGGCGAGCAGGTCCACGAGCGTCTCGTGAATCCACGTATGGGTGTAGTGGCGGTGGGTCGAGAGCAGCCCGCCGAACGCGTTCTTCATCGCCCCGGTCGTGGTCGTGTAGATGTGGCACTTCACGGTCGGCAGGTGGACGATGTTCTTGCCGAAGAAGTAGTCGGGCATCTTCAGGCCCTTAGGGTAGATGCGGTCGAGCGCGAGCATCTTTGCCTTCGGCGCAAACGGCACCCACTTCATGTCCGTTTCCTTGAAGTTGTAGAGCACGGGCAGGCCGCACTTCCGGAAAATCGGAACGTACTGATTCAGGTCCTCGCCCTTGTAGGTGTCGATGACGACGGTCTTGTTCTGCACGCACGAGAGGTCGTCATACCCGAGGTCGCGGAGCCCGGCAATCGTGCCTTCGAGCTGCCACGGCGTCGTGTTGGCCGACGGCATCGGGTAATGCCACGAAATGTTGTCCTTGAGGATGGTGGTCCGGTCGAGGGCGAGGAACTTGTCGGCCTCGGCCAACTTCAGCAGCCGACGATAGTCTTCAAGTACCGATTCAGGCCTGGTGCGAAGAACCGCAACCTTGGCACGGGCACTCATGCGCGGTCATTATAGCACGTTCGATTCCGGCCGCAACCCGCGGCGGGATCGGATTTCTTCACTCGGACGCCAAGGCACCCGCGCTCAGGAGAGCCGCCAACTACGTCCCCGGGAATTCCCGAAACCCCGACCATCTCAGCCACGGCGGGATGGAGGCTGGGACTTAAGCCAATCCCGGAGTCGGGCTCCGAGGTCTTTCGCCGCTGACGTTCCGGCTGAACCCGGACTGCGACGCGGCGCGCCGCAGAAGCGTCCACGCGGGTGGAGGCGGGTGACGGTTCCGTATCTCCGTTCCTGACCGCGCGGCCGGCTCAGGGGAACCGACGGGGCTTGACCTGGAGGGCCTGCTGTCTAGGATTACGCATAGACGACAGCGAGTCCTGCCGGAGGTGAGGCGCAGTCCGGCTGGCTGGGGCTGAGCCGCGGCAGGGAGAAAGGCAAGACAGGAGGCAAGAGATGCGACGATTGCTGCTGATAGCCGCGCTGCTGGTCGGTTCGGTCGTGATCATGGCCTCGAGGTGTGCTGGCGGTCACGGCACCAAGATATTCATAGCCAACTGGACCCAGTACCCATTTCACCCCAACGGCGGCGACCGGCTGGACCTCGGCTGCTCGCGTGATGTCCTCACCCTCAAGCATGGGACTACCGAGGAGATAGCCATCAAGCGCAACGGCGTGACAGTAGTCACCGTGATCGTCAAGTCGCTGGTCGCCGAGGCCAGCCCCAATGACTACGAAGCAGGGATCAGACTGGAGGAACCCAACACCGTCGGGCAGTTTGCCGTTTCGTGCGACGCAGCCGACATTGTCCTGGCGACGCTGCGGCACCCGAGTCCCTGACGGCGCGGAGAGAGGTCAGGCCCGCCGCAGCGCGTCGTCTCACCTGAGCCCAGGCGAGGGCTTGCTGCTCGCGCTCCGGCGCAATCCTCCCCCAAGCCTTGGGTACGACCTAGACCCTGGCTTCCCGGCTACGGCGCGTGGCGGGTCAAGCGGGCGGGCGGAAATGGGGCGTGGCCCGATGCCCTTGATACCCTCCACGTGCTCGACGGTCTATTCGTCCGTGTGTCTGTCTAGCAGTTCCTGAATCCGGTCGGAAAGAGCGTCGGCGCGGCGCTGCAGCTTGCTGCCGTCGCGGGCATGATTGCTGGCCGAAGCGACATAGCCCTGAAAGTCCTCCCAATCCACCAGGGTCATGCTCAACTCCGGCCTCTTGGCCTTGTCAAGAGCCTTCGTCTGCTTCTCATTCAGCCCCATAGATATCGTCCAGTCATCAAGGATCAGCCGCCGCTCCTTGTCGCTGAACTGGAGTCGAATCTTCACACCGGGCAGGACGCGTATCACACCTCGGGACTGGCTCTCCAGTGCGACCAAGTCGAGGTAGGACTTTATGTCCGCCTTGGTCGGTCCTTCTCGCCTCACTCGTCTGGTCGCGCCCTTGCCCTTCCTGCCGCTCTTCTTCTCTCCTGCCTTCATCGAATCCTCTCTTGCGTCTTCATTCCTCAAATCCTCATGCCTCTGCCTCACAGTTTCGGCTGCGGGAAACCATGCAATCATGGAATCCAACTCCCGATGTGCAAGGATGACTTCCGACCGGTCGCGACCGCACGGGCACCTACAGCCTTCCTCGGAATGCGCGGGCGAGGGTGGGTGGTCTCAGCGCCCGGACCAAATCCTTGGGGTGCTCCACGTACCATGCGCGTAGGCGCAGCGCTGCAGATAGACCCTGCAGGGCGGCCTCGCGCTGCGGTTGGAACTCGGCCGTCCCGTCCAGTTCCGGCACAGCAAGAGACACCGCGAGACTCTTGCCGGCCTGCCTGAGTGTCATATCCGGTCCCAGGAACGGCCCTATGGTCGGCACGATGGCGTCGGACTTCGCCGCCAGACCGGAGAACTGAAGGTCAACCCTGCCGTACGGCCACTTGTGCCAGAGTTCGCGTCGCGGCAGGTCGTGCAGCCGGGGTACTGACCTGTTGAACGAAACCCAAGTGCTGTTCAGTGGCTTCTTCCCCGGCCGTTCCATCTTGAGAAGCGGGGCCTCGGCTCGGGCAAGTGCGTAGTACTCGGCCCAGAACTTCGTAAGAGCAGGATGCGGCACGGCGGTGTAGCCACGCCGCCAGCGTTCAACCGCTTGCCTCAGCATCTCCAGTCTATGGTCGTACCGCAGGGCTAGTTCCCCCGCTGCCTGAGGCTTGCCCCCTGAGGTACTTCATCACGTCCTCATACGATATGGCTGCGTCGAACTCCTCGCTCGTCGAGGTCGAGCCGATGTAGCCCGACGGTGCAAGCAACACGGGCAGCGCCTCATCGTACTTGTGCTGCTCAACGAGTTCGCGCGCCCTGAGGACGTATCGTTGCGCCTGATCCGGCTGGAATGGCGCATCCAGTTTGTTCTCGACCAGAACAAGGACGCGAGTCCCAGCGGCAGCGAAGCTCACCTCTACGTCTGTTTCCCCTGCGTGCTTGCCAACTCCGGATACGCTGTGCCGCACGCGAAACGACGACAGCCTCTGCCATGGTGCACGTCCCAGAGCCAACGCCAACTGCGACAGAAACCACTCGCGAAAGCCCTCCGAGCACTTCAACTCCTCAACCAGCAGCAAGTCGACGTCCCGTTCGGTCACGCTTTCAAGCGTCAGGTCTTCGTTCACAGTTCCCCTTTGAAAGCGCGGTCGAGGATGGACGGCATCAGGGCATCAAGCTCCTTCTGCGTCTCCGCCTGCAACCGCTTCAACTCATCTACCTTTGCCTGCAGGGCGTCCAGGTGGTCAACGATTCGCTTCCGCGTCGCGAGGTCGGCTATGGGCACGCTCTCCCTCTTGATGTCCTCCGCGTGGACATTCTGATTGGCTCCACCGTGGACCTTCACTCCTGTCTCAGTCTGGGAACGCGGGCACTGAAAGGAACAGCGAAGGAAGTCCGATCGGTAGCTGGTCTTGAATCGAAACCTAGTCAGGCACGATGCAAAGACGCAGTCTCCGTTCTCGGTGGCGAGCGCGAGACGTCCCGCGCCCAGGTTCACCAGCAACCGGTCCTGCACTATCCAGCCCGCGGCCGCGAGCTTCTCGTCTGTCTTCTCGCGCGGCGCGGCTTCGGGTCCGAGTGACGATAGCGGTGACAAGTGCCGTTCTCCTTATCCGAAGAAACGTAGGATATTCCCGCAAGCAAGGGAAGTCAAGCAGTGTGTTTCGGCCTGGCCCGAATCGGAACAGATCGGCTTACTACGGAGAGCACTAAATGTTTGACAGCTTGAGGTCATGTTGCCGCATATCGGACGTGCTCTTCCGCAAAGTAACTCCTGACCACTTCTGGCTGGCGTTGCCGGCT